>CAUUAH010000139.1:0-4818 GCA_963542985.1 uncultured Campylobacter sp.
TACTATAATAGGGGAAAATTTCTAAAATCTCGGAAGGGAAACCTCTAAATGATCAACACTGATAACAGCGGTTCTATGATCTTAGAAGGCGCTATTAGCGTATTTTCAAGGGCTCTAAAAGACAACCATCAAATTCACTTTTTAAATTTATATAACGGCGTAAAGGTCGAGTGTCAAGGCAGCGTGATGGCCGTCGAGGATGAGGCCGTGGTTTGCAAGGTAACGCTAGAGCAAATTTTGGCCATGAAAGAGGAAAAAAACGCTTACATCGTGCGCGATGAGTATTTTGCCGAAAATTTAAGAGCCGATATCGCGGGATTTGATTTGTCGAATTTGACCGTGACGCTTAGAGATTTTATCTACATGCACAACTTGCATGCAAATCTGCGAAAATATCAGCGCGTCTATCCGAACCGCTACACTAAGGTCTCTCTTGCTCAAAACGGTAGCGCAGTGCAGGGGAATTTATACGATATCTCCGAGGGCGGGCTTGGTGTCGTTAGCGCTGACGACGGGGAGTTTAAAGACGGTGAGCAAGTAAACGCTAAATTTGAGCTTGGGCTTTCTGACTGCGAAAGCGGCTCTTGCGAAAGAGTGGACATCGATATCGATCTAAAGCTGGTTACCGCGCTAAAATATAAAGGCGCCATGAGATACTGCTGCCAAGTAATGAATAAACAAAACGCGCATCAAAATATCGTAAAATTTACCGATAAGCGCGTAAAAGAAACTCTTGAAGAGCTCAAAGAGCAGCTAAAAACCTACCAATAAATTTAACGCAAAATAAAAAGGCGAGCCTTGCGCTTGCCTTTTTTAAATTTACCCGCTTCGATTTCAAATTTACCCCACAGCTTCACCCGAAATTTAATCAAAAGTCAGTAAAATAGCCCAAAATCTACAAGGAAATTTTATGAAAACCATTCAAGAAAATTTAAAGCTATTTTACGTCGGCCTCAAAGACAAAGAGCCGTTTTTTTACAAAAACAAAGACCTCACTACGCACGCAGCCATCATCGGAATGACCGGTAGCGGTAAAACTGGCCTTGGTATCGGCATCCTAGAAGAAGCCTGCATCGATAATATCCCGACATTTATAATCGACCCAAAGGGCGATATGACAAACCTTGCCTTGGCGTTCCCGCAGATGAGCGCACAGGATTTTGCGCCGTACGTCGATGAAAACGAGGCGCAAAACAAAGGCATGAGCGCGGATGAGTTTGCTGCTAGCGAAGCGCAAACATGGGCAAAAGGCATCGAAGGCTCGTTTCAAAGCCTGGAGCGCGTGGGGCTTTTTAAGGATAGCGCCGAGCTAAAAATTTACACGCCAAAGAGCAGTAGCGGCGTCGGCGTGGCGTTGCTGGGCGATTTTGCGCGCCCAAATTTAGACGTAGGCAGCGAGGAGTTTAGCGAGTACGTAGGCTCTCTGGCTAGCTCCGTGCTTTCGCTTGTGGGCATAGAAAACGACGTAAACTCAAAAGAACACCTGCTTATTTCAAACATTTTTATCGATAAATTTAGCCAGGGCGCGGACGTGAGCCTAGAGGAGCTCATTGGCTTTATCGCGACGCCTCCGTTTGCAAAGATTGGCGTATTTGACGTGGAGAAATTTTATCCAAGCTCCGAGCGTATGAAGCTAGCGGTTAAGATCAACACGCTGCTGGCAAGTCCAGATTTTCGCGCGTGGCTAAGCGGCGAGCGGCTAGACATCTCAAAGATGCTTTTTAACGCAAACGGCAAGGCAAAGTGCAATATTTTTACGATCTCGCATCTAAAAGACAGCGAGAGGATGTTTTTCGTGACGCTGCTGCTAAACGAGATCATCGCGTGGATGCGCAAGACCGAGGGTACAAGCTCGCTTCGCGCCGTACTTTATATGGACGAGATTTTTGGATTTTTCCCGCCAAACGGCAACCCGCCTAGCAAAACTCCGATGCTAACTCTACTCAAGCAAGCCCGCGCGCACGGCCTTGGCGTGATACTGAGCACCCAAAACCCGGTCGATCTTGACTACAAAGGCCTTAGCAACATCGGCACGTGGTTTATCGGGCGCTTGCAAACCGCACAGGACAAAGCGCGCGTGATCGACGGTATGACGGGGCTTGCGGGCTCTGCGATGGATAAAGGCGAGATAGAAAATCTCATCTCAAATTTACAAAAGCGCAATTTCCTCTTAAAAAACATCCACGAGGACGGGCTGTCCGTCATCTCGACGCGCTGGGCTCTGAGCTACCTAAAAGGACCGCTTAGCCGCGAGCAGATTTCAAATTTGATGAAAGAGCAAAAGAGCGGTTCAAATTTGAGCGGATCAAGCCCGGCAAAAAGCTCAAATTTTGCCGCCAAACCGGTCCTGTCGCCGGGTATTGCTCAAATTTACGCCGCGAGCTCAAATTTGCAGGAGGGCGGCGAGCTGGAGGGGTATCTTTACGGCGAAGCCAAAGTGCGATTTTACGACGCTAAAAAGGGGCTTGACGAGGTTCGCGAGGTAAATTTCACGCTAAGGCTGGATGAAGCTCAAAAAAGCGCCGACTGGAGCGAAGCTAGCGAAAATATGCATTTTACCGCGGTTGCAGAGCCAAATTTCAAGCTCTCCTACGCGCCGCTGCCGGGCTTTGTCGCGGGAGCTAAAAATTTCAAAGAGCTAACCAAAAATTTCAAAGAATTTATCTATAGAAACTACAAACTTAGGCTCTTTAGCGCGCTAAATTTAAGCTCGGCGCCGGGCGAGAGCAAGGAGGAGTTTTACGTCCGTTTGGCCGATAAATGCAACGAAATTTTAGAGGCGCAAACAGCCAAGCTCACGGCTGAGTTTGATAAACAAAAAGCGCGCCTGGAGGAGAAACTAAACCGCTCGGTGGCAAAGCTAGAAAAAGAGCAGCGAGACTTTAAAAGCAAGGGCATCGAGACGGCGATCTCGGTGGGGGCTAGCATTTTGGGGGCGATATTTGGCAAGGGGCTGCTAAGTAGCGGCAACATCGGCAAGGTCGCAACCTCCGCGCGCTCGGCAAACAGCGTGCTAAAAGAGCGCAGCGACGTCAAACTAAGTGAGCAAGAAGTCGCCCAGCTAAACGCGCAGATCGAGGAGTTGATGGCGCAATTTGAAGAAGACGCGAGCGCGCTAAAAGCCAAGAACGACGTGCAAAACGTGGAAGTGACGGAGGTGGAGGTGGGGCCGAAGAGTAGCGATATATATGACGAAAAGGTCTATCTTCTTTGGAAGTAAATTTTGCGGCTTGTCTTTTTGGTTTATACTTCGTTGGATTTAAATTTTACTCGGTCACTACCGACCAGGTAGCTCCCGTCGTAAAATTTGAATCCGCCTCTTCTAAACGCAAAAATACTTTGCCTTATCCTTTTATATTCAAATTTGGACTCAAATTTTACCCACCGAGACCCTCATCCTGAAAATACAAATTTAATTTTGTGGCGCAATAGCGTCAAATTTAAATCGCAGCAACTTATAACGTGCAGTGGGGTTGGAGAGGGTTTGGGAGAGGAAGGGGCGACGCTCTACTTCGCTTCGCTCGTAGCTGCAAGCAGACCCTAAGTAGAAACCCCTTCCTCTCCCGAAGAAAAGAGAAAGGTGGATACAAAAGGGGAGCTCTTTTGCTTCGGCTTTGCCTCGCAACTGCAAAGCAGAGCGCAATTTAAGCCCCCGCCCCCTTTACAACACAACCTTAAATGGTTGTTTTTTGCGCAAAGAAGCTCGGCTCGAAACGCCAAATTTGACCAAACCAAATTTAGTACCTTAAAGGTGCGGGTCTCGGTGCGTCAAATTTACAAATTTACCGTCCTCCAAAACGACCGATTTATCAAAAAATCAGCCGAATTTAATTAATATTGCGAAATCGAAACAAAAATCAGGATAAAAAATGAATGAAAATTTGATAGCTTATGCTGCGGCGTATCTGCTAGGCGGTATCCCCTCGGGCGTGATTTTGGCTTATATCTTCGGCGGAGTGAACATCAGAAGCGAAGGCAGCGGCAGTATCGGCGCAACCAACGTTTTACGCGTGCTAAAACAAAAAGACCCCAAACTCGCTAAAAAAATCGCGATTTTAACCGTCGTTTGCGATGTTTTAAAGGGCGTTTTGCCGATACTAATCGCGAAATTTTTAGGCCTTGCTCCCGCGACGCTTTGGGCGATGGCGGTGCTTTCGGTGCTCGGGCACTGCTATTCGCCGTTTTTAAAATTTGAAGGCGGCAAGGGAATAGCCACGGGAGCTGGCGTTTTGGCGCTATTTTTACCTCTTGAGATCGCTATCGCGCTCGTGGTTTGGTTTGTTGTGGGCAAGCTGCTTAAAATCTCCTCGCTCGCCTCTCTAGCCGCGCTCGTGGCGTTTATAGTGGCGACTTTTGCGCTTCAGCCGCAGATCCCTGATATCGACTCCTATGCACCGATATTTTTGATCGCATTTTTGGTTGTCTACAAGCATCTGCCAAACATAAAACGCCTGATAACAGGGCAAGAAAAGCGCGTAATTTGACGACGATTATCAAAGATTACGAGTTTAGTACTATCATTGGGCTGCTTGATTTTGAGCGCGTGACGCCGCAAAAGGTAAGAGTGAGTGCAGAGTTTGAAAGCGGCGAGTTTATAGACTACATGGAAATGATAAATTTGATCGAGGAAATTTACGCGCGGGAGAAATTTGGCACCGTGGAGAGTTCGCTTGAAATTTGTGCGAAAAAGTTGAAGGAAAAATTTAACTCGCTTAGCTTTTTAAAAATGGAAATTTTAAAAATCGAGATCGTCAAAAATGCGACGGTTGGCGCAAGAGCCGAGTTTAAATATTAAATTTTTTTTAAAGTATCTTGAAA
>CAUUAH010000140.1:0-4809 GCA_963542985.1 uncultured Campylobacter sp.
GAGCGCTAGTCTCGTGGGCTCGGAGATGTGTATAAGAGACAGATTTTATCCTTTGCCGTATTACGATATTTATCACGGGCGTACGGCCGCCGCAGGAGCTTTTAAACATCGGTGAGGGCACTAAAATTTACTACGCAAACCACGCCAGCCACGGCGATTTTTTGCTGATTTTCGTCTCGCTGCCGTATCGCGTGAGAAAGCGCGTGCGCCCTGTTGCGGCGGCGGAGTACTGGGAGAGCGGGCCCGTGCGCAGATTTCTTGCTAAAAACGTGTTTAACATGGTGCTAATAAGTCGCCGCAAAGATCCGCTGGAAGCGCTAGCGCAAATGAGCGAGGCGCTAAAAACGCACTCTCTCATCATCTTTCCCGAAGGCACGCGCAAGATAAACGACGACCTAGCGCTGCAACCGTTTAAAAGCGGGATTTTCCGCCTGGCGCAGCAGTGTCCCGCCGTCTCGTTCGTGCCCGTATGGATCAAAAACGCGCGAAACGTCCTGCCTAAGGGCTTTTTTGTGCCTATTCCGCTGCTTTGCGAGCTGATCGTAGGCGAGGAGATATCGTACGGCGGCGAGAGTAAGGGTGAGTTTTTACAAAAGGCGCAAGACGCGCTGTTAGCGATGAGCGATACGCAAAATGATAGAACTAAAGCCTAGCACGGCAGCTTTGACGAGGGCGGTAAATTTAAGTCCCGTAAATCCGCCACGCAAGAGATTTGCGACCGATTTTTACGGCAAATTTGACGGCGAGTCTTTGAAAACGGCGGCTAAAAGCGTCAAATTTGAGCGCGAAACACAGGCTAAAACGCTCGCCTCGCCGCAAATCAAATTTGACCCAAACGCAAATTTAAACCGCGTAAAAAATTTAACCAATCAAACCGTCTGCACGGCAAACCAAACGCTCGCAAATTTGACTCGCTCGGAGAGCTCCTGCGCAGGCGTCAAATTTAGCTTCAAATTTAACCAAAAGGCACTAAAATGAACCCACAAAATCATATCTTAAATCTATTTTTAGGACTCATCGCGGTGCTAGTCGTCTCTAGCGTCGTGGCTTTTATCCTAAAGGCAAAATTTGGCGCCGAGAACAAAACCGTCTCGAATTTGACCTCGCGAATAAACGCCTGGTGGGCGATGATTTTGGTGATTTTTGCATTTACGTATATGGGCAAAAACGCCGTGATATTTTTATTTTTGCTAGTTTCGTTTGCCGCATTGCGCGAGTTTTTGTCGCTCATCTACATCCGCAGAGGCGATCACATCGCGCTCGTGGCGTGCTTTTACGTGATTTTGCCCGTGCAGTATATATTTATCTATGCCGACTGGTACGCGATGGCGATGATATTTATCCCGGTTTACGGATTTTTATTTTTGCCGATTTTGGCCGCTATTTGCGGAGATGCGGCCTATTTTTTAGAGCGCTCGACGAAGATCCAGTGGGCGCTGATGATCTGCGTGTTTTGTATCTCGCATATCCCCGCACTTCTTTTGCTGGATCTTGAGCGCGGCAACAGCATGGAGCTGATGCTGTTTTTGATCATAGTCGTGCAATCTAGCGACGTGCTGCAGTACGTCTGGGGCAAGCTTTTTGGCAAGCGCAAGATCGCGCCTAGCATCAGTCCGTCTAAGACCATGGTCGGCTTTGCGGGAGGGGTTCTTAGCGCTAGCGCGCTGGCTGCGTGCCTGCATCATCTCACGCCTTTTGGCGCGGTAGGGGCGTTTTTCATCGGGCTTGCCGTTTGCATGATGGGCTTTTTAGGAGGGCTTGTTATGTCTGCAATCAAGCGCGATCTGGGCGTCAAAGACTGGGGATATATGATCAGCGGGCACGGTGGGATGCTTGACCGTATGGACTCGCTGTGCTTTGCTGCGCCGATATTTTTTCACATAGTTAGATATTTTTACGCGTGAGGTTTTGATGAAAATTTGGAGCAAAATTTTACTTTTAGCGCTCGCGGCAAATTTAGCCTTTGCATTTTCGGCCGAAAAGCTCGTACAAGACGCTAGAGCGCAGGTCGGGCAGACGCTGTTTTACGATCCTTCGTACGAGAGGCTAGCCTATCCGATGGGCGACGTGGATATGATAAAGGGCGTTTGCACCGACGTCGTCGTTAGAGCGCTGCGCGGACAGGATGTCGATCTGCAGCGGCTCATCCACGAGGATATGAGCGCAAATTTTAGCTCCTATCCTAAAAACTGGGGCGCGAAAAAGACCGACAAAAACATCGATCATCGCCGCGTACCAAACATCGCGACCTATCTAAAACGCAAAGGCTACGAGGCGAAGGGCGAGTTTAAAGCCGGCGATATCGTGACGTGGCGGCTGGATAACGGCAGGCCGCATATCGGCATAGTTTCGGATAAATTTGCCGCCGACAAAACCCCGCTCGTGATCCACAACATCGGGCTTGGCGCGCAGGAGGAGGACGTGCTAAACGAGTATGAGATAACGGGGCATTTTAGGATAAAATAAGCGCAAAAATCGATAAATTTAAGCAAGAAAGGCGAAAAATGGAGTTTAAAGAGAGCTACTTTATAACGAGCGACGGGGCGAGGATATTTTACAGATACCGCCTGGCTAGCGACGTAGCGTGCGAAAACCAGAGCGCAAATGAAGTAAATTTGAGCGAGGACGATAAATTTGACGGGTCAAATTTGAGCGCTGAGGCCGCAAACGAAACGTCAAATTCGGCTAGCGAGCAAGCAGGTGGCGCGGATGAAAATACGGAGCCGGGTTTCGGCGGCGAAGGTAAACCTGGCGAGCAAAATTTAGCAAACGGCGGCGAAAACTCGGACTCAAATTTAACCGAAGCCGGCAAATGCGGCGCGTCAAATTTGAGCGAGACGCCTGGCGAAAACGCCGAGCAAAATCTCAAATTTAAAGCCGCGCCGAATGCCAAAGCCGTAGCGATTTTTCACCGTGGGCACGAGCACTCGGGCAGGACGACGCACGTGGTGGACGGCTTGGCGGATGAGAGTTTGAGCTATTTTGCGTGGGATCAGCGCGGACACGGCAGGAGTGACGGTGAGCGGGGCGACGCGCCAAGTATAGGCCGCCTCATCGCCGATGTGGACGAGTTTGTGGCGCATATCGAGCAGAGATTTGGCTTTGAGACGCAAAATCTAGCCGTGATAGCCCAGAGCGTGGGCGCGGTGCTGGTCTCTGCGTGGCTGCACGACTACGCTGTGCGCGTTCGCTGCGCGGTGCTGGCAAGTCCGGCCTTTAGCGTGAAGCTTTACGTACCGTTTGCTAGAGCCGGGCTAAAGGCGCTTTACAATGCGCGCGGAAATTTTTTCGTAAACAGCTACGTCAAGGCGCACTATCTCACGCACGACAAGGAGCGTCAGGCCAGCTACGACGCCGACTCGCTCATCACTCGCGCAATCTCGGTGCGCATACTGCTGGGACTTTACGAAGTGGCACAGCGCGTGGTTTCGGACGCCGCCGCGATCACGACGCCTACGCTGCTACTGATCTCGGGCGATGATTGGGTCGTGGAGCACGCTCCGCAGCACGAGTTTTACAACGCTCTTGGCGCGCGGGTAAAAAGGCGCGAGATTTTAGAGGGATTTTACCACGATACGCTGGGCGAGAGCGAGCGGGAGAGGGCGTTTGAGATCATTCGCGAGTTCGTCGGCGAGAGGTTTAGCGCGCCTTTTAGCGAGGTGGACTGCACGCACGCGGACGAATACGGCTTTAGCCGCGAGGAGGCCGATAGGCTAGCTACGCCGCTACCGAGATTTAGCCTGAAAAATTTACGGTTTAAATTTCAGCGGATATTTATGCAGGCGGTTTCGCCGTGGGTCGGCGGGCTAAAGATCGGCGAAAATACCGGCTACGATAGCGGCAGTACGCTTGACTATGTCTACCGAAACGAGCCGCAAGGGGCGAATAAATTTTTTAAATTTATCGACAAATTTTACCTAAACGCCATCGGCTGGCGCGGCATCAGAGAGCGCAAGCGAAATATCAAGCTAGCCATCGATCAAGCCGTAGCAAAGCTGCAGGAGCGAGGCGAGCCGCTACGACTGCTCGACATCGCCTCGGGTCACGGCAGATACATACTAGACGCCGCGCAGGGGCATAAATTTGAGCGCATAACACTGCGCGACTACAGCGACATAAACGTAAAAGCCGGCAGCGAAATGATAAAGGAGCGCGGGCTGCAGGACATCGCGAGCTTTACGCAGGCAAACGCGTTCGAAGCCGCTAGCTACGAGGGCCTGCAGGACGCATATACGCTAGGCGTCGTGTCGGGGTTGTTTGAGCTTTTTCCCGATAACTCTGTCGTGCGCACCGCGCTGCAAGGCTTTTCAAGCAGCGTAAAAAGCGGCGGCTACCTCATCTACACCAACCAGCCGTGGCATCCGCAGCTCGAGATGATCGCGCGCGCTCTATCGAGCCACAGGCAGGGCGCTGCGTGGATCATGCGCCGCCGCAGCCAGGCCGAGATGGATCAGCTCGTGGCAAAGGCGGGATTTAAAAAAGTAAAAGAGTGGATAGATGGGGATGGGATATTTAGCGTGAGTTTGGCTGTTAAAATTTAACGGCTTGTCTTTTGAGCGTCTTTGAATGAGCTAGAAATTTTCTCCCTCGATGAACTATATGTTCTATCTTCGGTCGAAAATTTCTTTGCAACATTCAAATCCATCTCAAAATACTTCGCCTTGACTTTTTACGTTCAAATTTGAAGTCAAATTTTGCTCGTCGAGACCCGTATCTTGAAAATGCAAATTTAAAACTCGCGACGCTTTGCGCGAGCAAAGCAATGTCGCCACATTAAAAGCGTCGTAGGGGGAGGGGGATTAAAGGGGG
>CAUUAH010000141.1:0-4792 GCA_963542985.1 uncultured Campylobacter sp.
GCGATGAGCGCTAGTCTCGTGGGCTCGGAGATGTGTATAAGAGACAGTTTTTACGCTGGGTAAATTCGCAAACGCTAAACGGCGAAAACTGCACGGCAAAAAGGTATTTTTTAACGTAAATCGCCACATAAACCCGACCAATATCTGCGCGGACGTGTGTAAATTTTGCGCGTTTTCGGCAAACCGCAAAAACCCAAACCCATACACGATGAGCCACGAAGAAATACTAAAAATCGTCGAAAAAAGCGTCGCTCACGGCGCAAAAGAGATACACATCGTCTCGGCGCACAATCCCGAAACTTCGTGGCAGTGGTATTTGGAAATTTTTAAAAAAATAAAGGAAAAATACCCGCAAATCCACGTCAAAGCGCTAACTGCGGCGGAGGTTGATTTCCTCTCGCGAAAACACGGCCTTAGCTACGAAGAAGTCGTAGAAAAGATGCTCGAATACGGCGTGGATAGCATGCCAGGCGGCGGAGCGGAGATCTTTGACGAAGAGGTTAGGCGTAAAATCTGCAAAGGAAAGGTAAGCTCGCAAAACTGGCTCAAAATCCACCGCCTTTGGCATGAAAAGGGCAGAGAAAGCAACGCTACGATGCTGTTTGGCCACGTAGAAAGCAGGCAAAACCGCATCGATCACATGCTGCGAATCCGCGATTTGCAGGACAAAACGGGCGGATTTAACGCCTTTATCCCGCTAGTTTATCAGCGCGACAATAACTATCTAAAAGTAGAAAACTATCCCGGCTCGGCCGAAATTTTAAAAACATTTGCGATCTCGCGTCTGGTGCTCGATAACGTCGCGCACATAAAGGCGTACTGGGCGACCTCGACGATAAATTTAGCCATGGTCGCGCAGGAATTCGGCGCTGACGATCTAGACGGCACGATAGAAAAAGAGAGCATCCAAAGCGCGGCCGGAGCGAAATCGGCAAGCGGTATGAGTCTTAGAAATTTTACCGATCTCATTCAGACTTCGGGCTTTGTTCCCGTCGAGCGAGATAGCTTGTATAACGAACTAAAAATTTACGATAACTAAGGAGGCGGAATTGGATTTTTTTAAACTCAAGCAAAACGGCACTAGCGTAAAAACCGAGTTTAGCGCGGGACTCACGACCTTTTTAACGATGATGTATATCGTGCCCGTAAACGCGATAATCATGAGCAAAACCGGCATGCCGATGGATGCGCTCATCACGGCTACGGCGCTCATAACCGTGATCGCTACCATGCTAAACGGCGTATGGGCGAACACGCCCGTGGCTATGAGCGTGGGAATGGGGCTGAACGCTTATTTTACATTTGGTCTCGTGCTAGGTATGCAAATACCGTGGCAAACGGCTCTAGGCGTGGTTTTCATCTCGGGTATAATTTTCGTCGTGCTATCTTTTACGAATTTTAGAATCTGGGTCTTAAAATCTATCCCGGACGACGTCAGACGCTCGATAAGCGCGGGCATAGGCGCCTTTATCGCCTTCGTCGGGCTTCAGCAAATGGGCGTAGTCGTAAACAACGACGCCGTACTGGTAGGGCTTGGAAATTTAAAAGATCCAAACGTTGTTTTGGGCTTTGTGGGGCTATTTTTCGTTATACTTTTTTGGGCGTGGAAGGTTAAGGGCGCCTTCATTATCGCGGTATTTACGACCTCGGTGATAGCTTGGATTTTCGGTATCGCGCCCTATCCGAAGGAGTTTATCTCGCTACCGGCTTCGATATCGCCGATATTTTTAGAGCTTGATATCATGGGCGCGCTATCTTTTGCGCTGCTTCCCGTGATCGTTACATTTTTCGTAACCGATCTTTTCGACTCCATCGGTACGCTAGCGGGCGTGGGAAATAGGGCGGGAATCTTTGACGAGAGCAACCAAAAAGGCGTCGAAAAACTAGAAAAAACCCTCGAAGCCGACGCGGTAGCTACGGTAGCCGGCTCATTAGTAGGCGTTAGTACGACGACGTCGTTTGCCGAGAGCGCTAGCGGTGTAGAAGAGGGCGGCAAGACGGGACTAACGGCGGTATTTTGCGGACTATTTTTCGTGCTTACGATTTTTATGCTGCCGCTTTTTAAAGCCATCCCTTCAAACGCGATATATCCGATACTCGTGATGGTGGGCGTGCTGATGTTTAGCGAGCTTGGAAATATAAATTTTAAAGATCCGGCTATAGCCTTATCGACGTTTTTGATAGTTATTTTGATGCCGCTTACGTACTCGATCACGACTGGGCTTTCGTTTGGATTTATGGCGTATTTGCTGGTTCGTATCATGAGGCGCGAGTGGGAATACGTAAATATCGGCGTCATAGTGCTTGCGCTCATTAGTTTTATTGTATTTTTAGTGCATTAAGGAGAAAATATGCTAAAGTATCCGTTTGAGGAATTTCACAAAGACGTAAAAATAATGGTGCGGGATATCAAAGCAAATTTCGAGCCCGAGGTGATTTTGGCGATCGCCCGCGGCGGGCTTACTTTGGGGCACTTTTTAGCGAGCTTGCTAAATAACCGCAATCTTTTTACGCTAAACTCAATCCACTACGAAGAGACGCAAAAGCTCGATACTATCGATATCTTTAACATCCCTGACCTATCTAAATTTAATAAAATTTTGATAGTGGACGACATGATCGACACGGGAGAGAGCATGGTAGCTATCAAACAAGAGCTTTTAAGGCGCTTCCCGCATATCGAGCTAAAGATCGCGACTATATTTTATAAACGAAAAGCGCTTTTGTTGCCTGATTTTACGGTAAGAGAGGCACACGAGTGGATAGAGTTTTTCTGGGAAGAGCAAATTTAAGCCCAAATTTTAGCCATGTTGCGCTCGGAAACGTTTTTACTTTTTATCATCTGCCTTATAGATTTTTGCTTTTTGTCGTATGCGATTAGCACGCTTAGCATTAGCTACTACGAGGCGGATGCGTTTTATAACTCGCCTAAAATTTCAGCCGTTTTGGCTAGATTTTCGGTTGAGGTTTTCGGGCAAAATGACTATGCTTTGCGCCTTCCTTTTGTTATTTGCCATATTTTTAGCGTTGCATTGCTTTACAAGGTCTCAAAGCAAATTTTAAAACGCAAATTTGACCGGGTAGTAAGCGCAGTCGTGTTTATACTGCTTCCTGCGACGATGGCGTCGGCGATCTTGGTAAACGACGCCGGCATCATAATCGCGCTATCGCTTTTGAGCATTTATCTTTATCAACTACGCAAAATGCTAGCTTTTTACGCGCTTTTATGCGTGCTGCCTTTTATTAGCGGCGCATTTTTGGTTTATTTTTCGGCTATTTTTGCATTCGGCGTTTATAGGCGCGATGCTAAGATGGCGTGGGTTGCGGCGCTACTTTTTGCGCTTTGCTTTTACTTTTACGGATTTGACTCTGGCGGTAAGCCTAGAGGCCATTTGCTTGATACCGTGAGTATTTTTGCCGCCGCATTTTCGCCTTTTATTTTCGTTTATTTCGTATATGCTATCTATAGAATTTGGATAAAAGAGGCCAAAAATTTACTCTGGTTTGTTTGCATAACGGCATTTTTGTTTTGCTTGTTTTTGTCGATCAGACAGCGACTGGAACTCGAAAACTACTTGCCTTTTTGCGTTATTTCCGTGCCGATTTTAGTTCGGGTATTTTTTAGCTCATACCGCGTGAGGCTACCGATGTTTAGACGCGGATATAAAATTTTAGCTTCTTTTGCGGCGGCTTCTTTGCTCGTTGGGTTTTTGTTCGTACTTTTTAATGAGATGCTTTACGGCATGCTAAAAGATCCGACCAAACATTTTGTCTATAGATATCATGTAGTAAAAGAGCTTGCAAAAGAGCTAAAAGATGAAGGCGTAGAAAAAATTTTCACGGGTGACAAAAAGCTAGATTTGAGACTTAAATTTTACGGCATAGATACGCAGCCGGACGCAAATTTACAGCTAGCAAATTTGGACTTAAAAGATAATTATGGTAATATAGCGGTCTATAAATTCGGCGTAAAAATCGCAAATTTTAAGATTATAAAAGATGATTAGAGGATAAATTTGATGAAAAAAGCTTTTACTATGCTAGAGCTTGTCGTTGTGATCGTGGTAATAGGAATAATAGCTGCCGCTGCGCTACCAAGAATAAACGATGATCATATCGCAGAGGCTGCTGATCAAGTGATGTCGCATATTCGATACACCCAGCACCTAGCTATGCAGGATAGTAAATTTGACCCTACTGATGCTAGGTGGTTTAGAAAGAGATGGAGTATAACTTTTACTAGGGCTTCATTTTGCGAGGGTGCAAACGAATGGAGGTATAGTGTATACCATGACGATGGAGATGCGACAGGTAATTTAAATTCGGCAAACGAAGTTGCAAGAGATCCATTGGATCCGAATAAATTTATGAGTTCAGGATGGGCCGGCATTTCGAAAGCCAATTGCGCAAACGCTAGCAGTAAATATAATTTGGCAAGAAAATTTGGTATAACTAATGTAGAGCTACGTGGGGTATGCAGGGATGGTAATTTGCAAACTATCTCTTTTGACGAGTTTGGAAGACCTATGAGAAGCGTAAGTACTCCTGGTGGCGGTGGTGCAGCTAGAGGATATGATAGACTGGTTCATAATGGCCAAAATTGTCAAATAGTTTTGAGTACGGCCAAAAGAACAGCTACTATAACCGTAACACCAGAAACTGGCTTTTTGCAGGTTGCTTTTGCTGATCGTTCGTAAATTTAAAAAATATACAAATTTGGTTTATTTATTCAGCTTCTTTTAAGCATCCTATCTGTATAATTCGAGCTCACGAATTGAGAAACCACCTTTAA
>CAUUAH010000142.1:0-4694 GCA_963542985.1 uncultured Campylobacter sp.
GCGTAAGATCGTCGGCAGCGTCAGATGTGTATAAGAGACAGATATTAAGTAAAATAAAAACGCCCGCCTACGTCTGCGAAGAGGCCAAAGTTCGCAAAAATCTAGAAATTTTAAAACGCGTCAAGATTGAGAGCGGCGCGAAGGTGCTAGTCGCCCTAAAAGGCTTTGCATTTAGCGGCGTGATGGGGCTTGTCGGTAAATACCTAGACGGCGCGACTTGCAGCGGCCTGCACGAGGCTAAATTTGCCGCAAAATACGCTCGCGGCGAGATCCATACGTATTCGCCCGCGTTTAAAGACGAGGACATAGATGAGGTGCTAGCGCTCTCAAAACACGTGGTTTTTAACTCCTTTGCGCAGTGGGCGAAATTTAAGCAAAAAGCACTAACTGCGGGCATTACCTGCGGGCTTCGCGTAAATCCGGAGCTTTCTGTTGCGCCGACTGACGCTTATAACCCGTGCGGCAGGTATAGCCGCCTAGGCATCACTCGCGCAAATTTTGACGCAGACGCGCTTGAGGGTATTACGGGACTGCATTTTCACGCGCTTTGCGAGGAGAGCGCGCAGAGTTTGGAAACCGTGCTCATGGCGTTTGAGGAGAAATTCGGCGAGTTTATCCCGCGTATGAAGTGGGTAAATTTTGGCGGCGGACATCACGTGACAAGAGAGGGCTACGACGTGGATCTGCTCATAAATTTGATCAAAAACTTCCGCGCAAAATACGGCGTCGAGGTCTACATAGAGCCCGGCGAAGCGGTGGGCTGGCAGACGGGATTTTTAGCTGCTTCGGTGCTTGATTTCGTACAAAATGAAAAAACCATAGCCATCCTAGACGTCTCGGCCGAGGCGCATATGCCTGACACCGTGCTGATGCCGTACCGACCGGCGGTGCGAGGCGAGAGCAAGGGCGGTAAATTTAGCTACCGTTTCGGCGGGAACACCTGTCTAGCGGGCGATATCGTGGGGCTTGACGCGGGGGAGCCCGAGTATAAATTCGACGCGCCGCTAAGCGTGGGCGATAAGGTGATATTTGAGGATCAGATCCACTACACGATCGTGAAAAATACGACCTTTAACGGCATCAAGCTGCCCGATTTACTCCTTTTAAAAGAAAACGGCGAGCTTGTAACCGTGCGGGAATTCGGCTTTGAAGAGTATGAGAGGCGAAACTAGATTTGCCTCCTGAAACTGCGCCGTTTGGGCTGTAAATTTATCAAATTTGGCGGCGATCTTTGTCTGATTTGCGCCTAGCTTGCGGATCTCATAAACCTGT
The DNA here is from genome assembly GCA_963542985.1 of uncultured Campylobacter sp. GTDB lineage: Bacteria > Campylobacterota > Campylobacteria > Campylobacterales > Campylobacteraceae > Campylobacter_A. Next base: position 1,273 of record CAUUAH010000142.1, read on the forward strand.
GCCTTTTTTAGCGCTAAATTTAAAATTTAGCTTATCAACCGCCGAATTTGCCGCAAATTTAATCACAAACAAAGTTAAATTTAATATAAATAAAATCTAGCTTATATAAATGAATTAATATAGTGGATTATAAATTTGACCCCGATTTTGATAAAAAAGCGCCGCAACTGCCTAAAAATGCGTTGTTTTGACGCTAAGCTTGCATTGCGTTATTTTTTGATATAATTTCATGAAAATCCGCAAAATTTAGCCTTTGGCTGGATGCCGACCACAACAAGCTTTTTGAGACGGAAAACAAAACCAAAGGGAGATAGCATGACGAGAATTTTTAGTTTGCTTTCGGTTTTCGCCTGTTGGGTCTTCGCTATCGAGGCGAGTCCTAGCACAAACCAGTACCAGAGCAATATCTGGGCTGCGGGTAGAATCGAGAACATTAAGCCTTACGAAGACGGTTTGGGGCCGATTTTCACGTTCATTCAGGGCAACGACTACTTCGCGATAGCGGCCTTGTCGCTTATTTTGGCTGTTATCGGCGCGTTCGTTCTGCACTTTTTGATCATCGGACCGAAACACTTCAGCCACGACGGCAAAAAAGTCTATGCATTTAATATGATAGAGCGCGTATCTCACGGCGCTGCGGCGATCGCATGGATAGTGCTTATACCGACGGGCGTTATCATGATGTGGGGCGCTGAGCTTGGTGGCGGCGCATTTGTTAGATTTTGCAAGGACATCCACGGACTAGCGACGATTTTGTTTGCCGTTTCAGTGCCTCCGATGCTGATAGCTTGGACGGTTAGGATGCTGCCTGCGGTTTATGATATCAGATGGATGATGATCATCGGCGGATATCTATCAAAGGTTAAACGTCCAGTACCTGCGGGCAAATTTAACGCCGGCCAAAAGGCGTGGTACTGGGTGGCTATCCCTGGCGGTATCGTGATGATACTAACTGGTGCTGCGATGTTTTTCCTTGACTTTAGAGCTCCAGACGTTGCGAGCTGGCTTGGCGTATCGCAGATCGAAATTTTAAGAGCTTCTGCACTAATTCATAACGTGCTTGGCATCGTGTGCGCTGTATTTTTCCTAGTGCATATCTATATGGCGGCCATCGCTATCCACGGCGCTATCTGGTCGATGATAACTGGCTACAAAGAAGAAGAAGAGGTTTATGTACTTCATCACTACTGGTACCAAGAGCTCATCTCTAAAAATAAAATCCCCGTATCTGAATACGAAAAAACTTATCCAAAATTAAAATAATAAAAAAGGAGAAATCTTTCTCCTTTTTTGCTTCAGAGGCGAGCTTGCAAGCCGCCTTTTATACGAAATTTAAAATCTTTTAGATAAAATTCCCATTAGACTTCAGGTTGAAGAGTAATAAATTTAAGGAAAAATCATGCAAATCGATTGTAGAAATTTGGCTTGCCCTGAGCCTGTTATCAGGACTAAAAACGCGCTTGAAGGCCTAAAAAAAGGCGAAAAGCTTGAAATTTTAGTAAATTCAATCGCCCCAAAAGAAAACATAAGCCGCTTTCTAAAAAACCAAAACGTCGAATTTAGCGTAGAGCAAAACGGCGCCGAGACGAAAATCACCGCCGTTAAGGGCGAATCTAAGCTGGAGCTTGCAAATTTTGACGAATTTGTCTGCGAAATCACGCCAAAGAATAAAAAAACAGTCGTTTATCTAAACGAAGAATACGCCGGAAGCGGTGATGTAGGCGTTAGCTTGCTAGCTAAATTTTTAGGCGCGCTTTTGCAGGTAGACAATAAACCGGAATACGTCCTTTGCGTAAATAACGCCGTTAAAATGACGACGAACCGCGCTCATCCGAGCTTTAAACCGCTTAAAGATTTAGAAGCTGCGGGCGTTAAAATTTTAAGCTGCGGCAGCTGCCTAGAGGCGTATAAGCTAGTAAGCGATCTAAGCGTCGGCGAGGTGTCAAACGCCTACGAAGTCATGCAAATTTTAACTACGCACGAGCAAATCAAACTATGATTTATAACGACAAACGTCTCACGAAATTCGTCCGAGCGGCGGGTTGAGCGGCCAAGCTTGACCCGTCGGGTCTAAACAAAACTATCGGCGATTTAAATTTAGCTCACCCAAATTTGCTCTCAAACATCGGCACGAACGAGGATGCGAGCGTCTTTAAGATCACGGACGACATCGCGCTCGTGCAGACGTTAGACTTTATCACGCCGGTGGCGGACGATCCGTTTATATTTGGCCAGATAGCGGCCGCAAACAGCCTAAGCGACGTGTTTGCGATGGGCGGCAAGGTGCTAAACGCGCTAAATATCGTCGGTTTTGACAGTTGCAACCTAAGCGGCGAAATTTTGGGCGAAATTTTACGCGGCGGACGGGATAAAGTTGCCGAATGCGGCGGCGTGATCGTGGGCGGACACACGATCGAGACGCAGCAGATGTATTACGGCCTTAGCGTCACGGGCGTTGTTTCGCCAAACTCCTTTTGGTCAAACAACGCCGCGCGAGAAGGCGACGCGCTCATACTCACAAAGCCGCTGGGAACGGGCATTTTAAGCACGGCGATCAAGGCCGATCTGCTAAATTTGACCCAAATCGAGCAAGCCGTCGAGACGATGCGACAGTTAAATTTCTATGCCGTAGACGCGCTAAAAGGCATTAACGTAACTGCGGCAACCGACGTTACGGGATTTGGCTTTTTAGGGCATTTAAGCGAAATGCTAAATGATAAAATCAGCTTTGAAATTTACCCTAATAACGTGCCCGTGATAGCGGCCGCGCGCGAGTTTGCCGATATGGGCATCATCCCAGAGGGCAGTTACAAAAACCGCGAATTTGCGAGTAAATTCGTTAGCGGCGAGGCCGATATCTTGCTCTACGATGCGCAGACTTCTGGCGGATTACTGCTAGCGGTACCGCAAAGCGAGGCAAATTTGGCTCTGTCTCGTCTAAAAGAGGCGGGTTATGAGAGCTCGGTAGTTGTAGGTATAGCTAAAAAACGCGGCGAATACGCCATAAATTTACGGTAACCGGGCCTTAAATTTAAACGCGCAAATTTAATCAAATTTGACGGGCTTAAATTTGGTCAAATTTGAAATAAAAGTTTAAACAGCAAGCCTATCAAATTTATTTATAGAAATCAGCAAAAGTCGCCGAGCCTATAAATTTGTTCAAATTTGAGCCGTCTAAAATACAAAAAAAGCTAAAATCATTAAAAATGAAATTTAACTAAAATAAAAAATCATAACAAAATAAAACAGCAAATTTACGCATAATCCAGCGTATAAAAATCTGCAAATTTTACTATTTTTTCGTGAGCCAAACCTGCTAAATTTCCAAAAAACTCCTCCCCAATTTTTAAAGCAATCTGCAACATATTATCAAAAATATCTGTCTCTTATACACATCTGACGCTGCCGACGATCTTACGCGT
>CAUUAH010000143.1:0-4683 GCA_963542985.1 uncultured Campylobacter sp.
TGTTTGGGATCTAGGAACTAACAAACGCTAACGTTAGTTTTATTAAAATTTAGCGCTAAAATAGGCTTTTGAATGTAAAATTTACAAACAGATAAAGTAAAAACTTTATGCCATAACATATTAAATTTTACTAACAAATTGCCGGATTTGAGATACAAATTTGCAGAAAACATGATAGTCAAATTTGAACAAAAGCAGTGGTTTTTGAGGAGAGCGGTTGGCAACATAAATTTGCCACCTAAAAATCTTTGGCTCGTAGCGTATTTGCTGGCGAGCCAAAGTTAAATTTGCTATTTAAACCAGCTGCGCGCCTTGTCCTTTTACGATCTCGCCGATGACGTAGCCGTCGGTATTTGATAGCACGAAGTCCGCGTTTTCTTTCGGCGCTACGACGATCATGCCAACGCCCATATTAAACGTCCTCATCATCTCGGCCGGCTCTACCTTTTGCGCGATGATTTTAAAGATCTCGGGCGTGCGTATCGCGGTATGCTCGATCTTCGCGCCCAGCCCCTGTGGAAATACGCGCGGCAAATTTTCCACTATACCCCCGCCCGTGATGTGCGCAAGCGCGTGGATCTTGCCTTTTAAATTTAAAAAGTCGCCGACGTAGATCCTGGTCGGCTCCAAAAGTACGTCGATGAGCGCGCGACCGTCTATTTTGTCGTCAAATTTTAGCCCCAGCTCGGCAACTACTTTTCGCGCAAGCGAGAAGCCGTTTGAGTGCAGGCCGCTACTAGGAAGCGCGATGAGCACGTCGCCTTCGCGTACGAACTTGCTGCGGTCAATCTCGTCTTCTTCGGCGATACCCACGGCAAAGCCTGCGAGGTCAAAGTCGCCTTTCTCGTACATCGAGGGCATCTCCGCCGTTTCGCCGCCGATCAGTGCGCAGCGAGCGAGTTTGCAGCCCTCAGCGATGCTTTTTACGACCTCTTTGGCATCGCTGATCTCGAGCTTTGCCGTCGCGTAGTAGTCGAGGAAAAACAGCGGCTCAGCGAAGTTGCAGATGAGGTCGTTTACGCACATTGCGACGAGGTCTTGGCCGACGCCGTCAAATTTGCGCGCGTCGATCGCGAGTCGTAGCTTTGTGCCTACGCCGTCGGTGGCGCCTAGGATCGCGGGCTTTTTGTAGCCTGCCGGTAGTCTCACTGCGCCGCTAAACGAGCCGATACCGCCTAAAACGTGCGGAGTTTGCGTTGCTTTGACGAACGGTTTTATCGCGTTTACGAAGTCATTTCCCGCGTCTATATCGACGCCAGCGTCTTTGTAGCTTATCAAATTTTATCCTCCAAGATGGTATAATTTCGCAGATTTTAGCTAAAATCGAATAAAAACGCTATAAAGGCCCATCTTGAAATTTAAACACGCCGTCGTCATCACGGGTAGCATCGGCAGCGGCAAGAGCGCGGTTTGCGAGCTACTTTGTGATCGCGGATTTGAGATCATCGACGCAGATAAGATCTCGCATTGCGTTTTGGATCGCTGCGCCGCGCAGGTGGCTGAAATTTTCGGTACGCAATACGTCGTGCAAAAAGACGTACAGGCTAGAAATTTTAGTTCGCACGCGGAATTTGACGATAGCAGAGATGAGGAAAATTTGACCGATTCCCGCGCTTTTGTGGACCGAAAAAAGCTGGGCGAGCTGGTTTTTAAAAACCCAGCAGAGCTAGCAAAGCTCGAAGCGCTGCTACATCCAGAGATAACGGCTGAAATTTTATCACAGGCGCAGGCTTTGGAGGCAAAAGGAAAGCTTTTTTTTGTCGATATTCCACTGTTTTTCGAGGGCAAGAGATATGAGTTTTTTGACAAAGTGGCGGTCGTTTATGCACCTAAAGATACATTGATCGCACGCGTGATGAAGCGAAACGGGCTCGATCATGTCGCTGCGAAGCACCGCGTGGAGCTACAAACGGACATAGAGCAAAAGCGCGCTATGGCGGACTTTGTTATAGACAATAGCGGAGATTTGGGAAATTTAAAAAATCAAACGCGGGAGTTTTTAGAAAAAATTTCAGCTGAGGGTTGAGATAAATTTATGCTATCTAATTAGATAATTTTAAAATTATCAGCCTTTTGCTTTATGTAATTTAATTGGCGACAGAATATTTTATAAGAAAGAAAGGAGCGGTAAACCGCCCCCGGGTATTATAAAGCAGCCTTTGCTTTTGAAGCTAGCTCGCTGAAAGCTTTTGCGTCATTCATAGCTAGATCGGCTAAGATTTTTCTATCAAGCTCGATATTTGCCTTTTTAAGTCCCGCGATAAAGCGAGAATAGCTAATGTCGTTTAGGCGGCACGCAGCGTTGATACGCACTATCCACAAGCGGCGGAAGTCGCGTTTCTTGCGGCGTCTGTCGCGGTAAGCATAGACCAAACTTCTTTCTAATTGCTCTTTAGCTTTTCTAAAGTGTTTGTGTCTAGCGCTGAAAAAACCTCTAGCTAGTTTTAAAACTTTTTTATGGCGTCTTCTTCTAACTACGCCTGTTTTTACTCTTGCCATATTTATCCTTTACAAATCGGCGCTCACTGGGTGAGTCTTGCCCCAAATTCGGGGGAGTTTGGAATGACTTTTCGTCAAAAACTTAAATTCCGAGCATCGCTTTGACGCTTGCGACGTTTGTGCTGTCTACGTATTGAGGCGAGCGTAAATCTCTCTTGCGGTTGCGAGATTTTTTAGTCAAAATGTGGCTTCTAAAAGCAGAGCCTCTTTTGATCTTGTTTTTGCCCACTTTAAAACGTTTAGCAGCGCCGCGAACTGTCTTCATCTTAGGCATACTAATCCTTTTAAAATTTCTTTTACGCCTTACGCGTAAGAGTGGGATTATACCCAAAATTCCTTTAAGAAATTTAAATTTGAAGGTGCGAGCGTCAGAATACAAAACAAATTTATAATACAATCTTGAAAATAGCTTAACTTTTAGATTTAATTAATATTTTTAGTCCTATAATTTCACTTAGATTTATTATCTCAAATCAAGGAGTAACGATGAAGATAAAGTTTCTCGCCTCTGCGGCGGTAATAAGCGCGATGTTTTGCGCAAACGCGCTAGCTTGCACGACTATTTTGGTTGGAGAAGGAGCCTCTGACGACGGCTCGATGCTGATAGCAAGGAGTGCCGATAGCAAGGCGATAAAGGCGCAGGTATTTTTGATACATCCAAAAAAATCCAATTAAAAAGGCGTCCACAGCTCAAAGGCGCATGACGGGGCAAATGATTTTACCTATCCACTGCCAAAAGAGGGCATGAGGTATACGACGATAGCAAACTCCCACACCAAGCTTCACGGCGCTGTCGGCTACAATGACGCGGGCGTGGGCATCAGCGGCACCGAGACCATCTACGCTAAAGACGAACTGCTAAAAATCGATCCGTATAACGAAGCGACAGGCATCACGGAGGATGATATCCCCGACGTCTTGCTGCCTAGGATGAAAAGCGCAGCCGAGGGCGTGAAGCTACTCGGCGAGATCGTAGAAACTATTGGTGCGGGAGAGGGTTTTGGCGTAGTGTTCGTGGATAAAAACGAGCTTTGGTACTTTGAAACGGGCACCGGTCATCACTGGATGGCGGTTAAGCTACCAAAAGACGAGTACTTCGTCTCCGCAAACCAAGGCAGACTGCAAAACTACAAAGAAAACGATCCAAATTTCATGGGATCAAAGAATTTGATCAAATTTGCCCAAGATAACGGTGCCTACGACCCGGCAAAAGACGGAGAATTTCAGTTTACCAAGGCCTATACCAGAGACGATGAGAGAGATATGACCTACAACTATCCGCGCGTTTGCTGGGTACAGCAGATGTTTAACCCCGAGCTAAAAGATAAGCAGACCCTTAACGGCGGTAACTATCCGGTATTTTTAAAACCGGCTAAAAAGCTAAGCGTACAGGATCTAAAAAACGCTCTTAGATCCCACTACGACGGCACTGCATACGATAACTACGCGAGCAAAGACGAAAATCAAAAAAATATCTACCGTGCCGTGAGCGTCTTTAGAACCTACGAGTCGCACGTGATGCAGGTGCGCCCGTGGCTACCGCAAGAGATCGGCAGAGTGACATACGTGGCGCTTGGCATGTCTGATCTTGGCGTTTATTTGCCGTATTACTACGGGCTCGACAAATTTATCGACGGCTACGACAAAGGCTCGTATAAGGCCGACGACGAGTCGATCTACTGGACGTATAGAAAGCTACAAACTCTCGTGATGATGGATTACGATAAGTATTCGCCGGTCGTAAAAAAGGCATACAAGGAGTTTGAGGACGCGCTCGCGGTCAAACAGGCCAAATTTGAAGACGAATACGTCAAACTCTACAAAAAAGACAAAGCCAAAGCGAACAAGCTGCTAAACGAATTTTCGATAAATATGATGAAGGAAGCCAAAGCTTTAACGCAAAATTTGACTAATGAAATCTTCACGATGCTAACCGATGACACCGACGCTAAGCTAAAATCGCTAAATAAAGGCAAAAAAGACTAGGCAAATTTAAGAGGCGGGCTGCGGCCTGCCTCAAATTAGCTGGAATTTGATAAAAACTTCTTGATTTATTTTTTAAAAATCTTTATAATACGGCTCAAATTTGACCCCAAAAGGATGAGCTTAATGCCTTGCCCCATGCCTGAGACTCTTTAATCCTGTCTCTTATACACATCTCCGAGCCCACGAGACTAGCGCTCA
>CAUUAH010000144.1:0-4663 GCA_963542985.1 uncultured Campylobacter sp.
GATAAATTTTATACCAAGCGCGGTTTAAAAAGCGAAGCTATGTTTAAGCTTTACGAGAGTAAAAATCTGATCGCGTTTGATGATCCGCAGGTCGGGGATTTGATATTTTTCAACAACACGACTAGAAGTACGAAAAATAACAAAAAAGCCAAAATCGTCACTCACGTAGGCATCGTAAGCAGCGTAGAAAAAGACGGCACCGTAGCTTTTACGCATCATACCAAGGGTAAAAATATGGTGGATTTCATGAATCTAAACGATAAAAATACCCGCAAAAAAGGAAAAAAAGAGCTAAATTCCTACGTCGTGTCATGCAAAAACAAAAGCACATCGTGTCTTGCATCAAATAGATTTGCAGGATTTGGCAAAGTTGGCGTGAGGGATTAAAATAACTATAAATTCGGCTGTTTTGAGTCTTAAAATTTACCGCCGTATCCGTTAAATCGTCGTCAAATTTACGGATCGGCAGCGGTAAATTTGACTTTCTAAATTTGCTCTACGCCGAATTTACAGCAATATCCCCAAAAATCACAAAATATCCGCACGGGCGTTTCAAATTTGCTCGTTTTCATACAAAAAATCTCCAAATTTTATTTTACTATCCGATTTAAATACCAAATTTAACTTAAATGCTATAAAATTATCGTTACTAGTTAAATTTGATAAGGAAAAATATGCTGATACGAAACGACGTTCCCGTTTGGGTCGATATCTCGCGCTGTAAGGCGTGCGATATCTGCGTGAGCTGCTGTCCTGCGGGCGTGTTGGCGATGGCCGTAGAGCCGCGCGCCGTGCTAGGTAAAACGATCGAAGTCGTGCATCCCGAGGCCTGTATCGGGTGCAGAGAGTGCGAGCTGCACTGCCCCGATTTTGCTATTTACGTGGCGGAGAAGGGATTTAAATTCGCCAAACTAACCGCCCAAAGTAAAGAGCGCGCTACCGCCGTAAAAGAGAATAAATTTGAAAAATTAGAGGCGGGGCAATGAGCGAATTTTTAAATAATAACGGCGACAAAAGAGAAATCATCGCTAGCGGCAACGAGCTAGTCGCGCTTGCGGCTGTGGAGTGCGGGTGTAACTTTTTCGGCGGTTACCCGATCACGCCAAGTAGCGAGATCGCGCACGAGCTAAGCGTGTTGCTGCCAAAGCACGGCGGCAAATTTATCCAGATGGAGGATGAAATCGCGGGCATCTCGGTGGTGCTTGGAGCCTCGATGAGCGGGGCAAAGGCGATGACTGCAAGCTCGGGCCCGGGCATCTCGCTAAAGGCCGAGCAGATCGGGCTAGGCTTTATCGCGGAGGTGCCGCTGGTGATCGTAAACGTCATGCGCGGCGGGCCTAGCACGGGGCTGCCTACCCGCGTGGCGCAGGGTGATCTCCTGCAGGCGAAAAACCCGACTCACGGCGACGTAAACAGTATCGTTATCGCGCCATCTAGCTTAGAAGAGTGCTATACGCAGACCGTTCGCGCGTTTAATCTCGCCGAAAGATTCATGACGCCCGTGTTTTTGCTACTGGACGAGACGATCGGACACATGTACGCAAAGGTCGCGCTACCGCAGATTAGCGAGCTAGAGATCTACTCGCGCAAGCAGTTTAGCGGCGATCCGGCGGACTACCGCCCGTACAGGGCCGCGGCGGACGAGCCTGCCGTGCTAAATAAATTTTTCGGCGGTTATCGCTATCACGTTACGGGCCTACATCACGGCGAGACGGGGTTTCCGACCGAGGACGGCGCGGTCGTGGACTACAACATCAAGCGCCTTTTTAACAAAATAAACGCGCACGCGGATGAGTTTGAGCTCTGGGAGGAGTTTATGCTAGATGACGCAGAGATTTGCATTATCGCGTTTGGCTCCGTGGCTCGCGCAGCAAAGGAAGCGGTACTAAATTTACGCGAAAAAGGCGTAAAAGTAGGGCTTTTTAAACCTATCACGCTATTTCCGACGCCAAGCGCGAAACTACGCGAGATCTCGGCTAAATTTAGCAAAATTTTGATCTGCGAGTTAAATTTGGGTCAGTACGCTGGAGAGATAATAAAAGCTACTCTAAGAGACGACTTTAAAACGCTGCTAAAAGCCAACGGTCGCCCGATCAGCCCGCAAGAAATAGCGCAAAAAATAGGAGAATTTGATGGCATTTAACTACGACAACTACCTACGCACGGATAAAATGCCGACTCTATGGTGCTGGGGCTGCGGCGACGGCGTGATACTAAAGGCGCTAATCCGCGCGATCGACAAGCTCGGCTGGGACATGAACGACGTGTGCGTGGTATCTGGCATCGGCTGCTCGGGGCGCTTTAGCTCCTATATCAACTGCAACACCGTCCACACCACGCACGGGCGCGCGATCGCCTACGCTACGGGTATCAAGCTAGCAAACCCGGGCAAGCACGTCATCGTGGTAACCGGCGACGGCGACGGGCTAGCCATAGGCGGCAATCACACGATCCACGGATGCCGCAGAAATATAAATTTAAACCATGTTTTGATAAATAATTTCATCTACGGACTAACGAACTCCCAAACTAGCCCAACCACGCCGACTGGCTTTTGGACGGTGACGGCGCAATACGGCAACGTCGATCCAAATTTTGATGCGTGCAAGCTCGCAACCGCCGCAGGAGCGACCTTTGTAGCGCGCAGCAGCGTGATAGAGCCTGCAAAGCTGGAAAAGATATTTGCCGAGGGCTTTGAGCATGACGGATACAGCTTTTTTGACGTATTTTCAAACTGCCACATAAACCTGGGCCGCAAAAACAAAATGGGCCAAGCTACGCAGATGCTGGAGTGGATCGACGGTCGTACGGTGAGCAAGGCTAAATTTGACGCGATGGGCGAGGATGAGCGCGAGGGTAAATTTCCGCTCGGAGTGCTATATAAAGACGAGTCGCGCATGGAGTACACCAAGGCCTACGACATGGTGATAAAGGCCGCCAGAGATGGCGAAAAGATCGACTTTGGAGCGCTAAAATGAAAAGGCAGTTAAGATTCGTCGGAGTGGGCGGTCAGGGCGTGATTTTAGCGGGCGAGATCTTAGCCGCGGCTAAGATCGAGGAGGGCGGATACGGCGTCAAAGCCTCGACCTACACCTCGCAGGTACGCGGTGGGCCGACGAAGGTCGATATCATTTTGAGCGAGCGCGAGATATTTTATCCGTACGCAAACGAGGGCGAGATCGAGTTTATGCTCGCTACCGCGCAGGTTAGCTTCGAGCAGTTTAAAGATGGCGTAAAAGATGGCGGTATCATCGTCGTGGAGCCAAATTTGGTTCGCGCTAGCGACGAGGATAAAAAACGGTGGAAAATTTACGAAATCCCGATCATCTCCATCGCCAAAGACGAGGTCGGCAACGTCATAACCCAAAGCGTCGTCGCGCTAGCCGTCGCCGTGCAGATGAGCGGCTGCCTAGATACTGAGCTAGTTAAACGCGTAATGCTCTCAAAAGTGCCTAAAAAAGTCTATGCTGAAAATGAAAAAGCATATGAGCTTGGAATTAAATACGCCAAAATTTGCATAGAAAACGACAAATAAAAGCGTGATTTGAAATAAGATAAATTAAGTATCATTTCGTTATAATTCAGACATTAATTTATCTAATTTTAAGGAGAACACAATGAGTGTTGGTATTTTTTACACGACGACAAAGGGACACACAAAGAGCGCGTGCGAGTATCTAGCGGGCAAAATAGGAGCGCAGCTAATAGACGTAAAGAGCGCTGGGGCGGAAGATTTTGCTAAATTTGACATTATCATCGTAGCAGCGCCTAGCTACGGCGACGGCGAGTTGCAGTCTGATTGGGCAGAGAAACTGCCGCTTTTAAAAGCGGGAAGCAAAGGCAAAAAAGCCGCCATAGTAGCTATCGGAAATCAAGCCAACCATCCGCAAACTCTTTTTAGTGGCGCGGTAGATTTTCTTCCGTATCTAAAAGATGCGCAAATTTTTGGCGCTAGCGACGTGGACGGATATAAATTTAACCACTCCGCATTTTTACTAAACGGCAAATTTATCGGCCTCGCGCTTGACGTTAAGGGCGATGAAAACTACGCAAAACGTATCGACAAATGGATCGAGGAAAATAAGTCAAATTTTTAATTTACCCTATTTTTCACCGCTTCGCTAGCTAAATTTGCGGAGCGGTTTTTGGTTGTTAAATTAACAAGTTTGCGTCAAATTTAGATATCCGTTTTTCAGTAAAATTTGCTTACGATATCTCTAAATTTAAAAACTCAGAAAATCGGCATTGATTATCCAGTTTTACTTTCCAAAAAGTTTCTTTATAGCGCCAAAAAAGCCGCCTGAGCCCTCGTTTTTATCGCTCTCTTTTTTATTTTTGTCTAGCTTCATCGCTTCGCTGATCTGCTGCGCCGCCGTATCGGCGTAGATAAACGCACCTTCGGGGTCGCAGTTAAAAAGATTTGAGTAGCACTCAGAATCATTTAAATCAATAGGGTTGGGTATAATCACGTCTGTCGCCTCAAGCAGCCCGTAACCGTTTTCTACGCTAAATTTAACTGCACTCAAAAATGCAGGCAAATTTTGCGCGTAAAAGTCATCTACTTTTTGTTTTATATTTTCATCGGCGTTATAGTCCTGCCAAAATTTAGCCAAATTTCTGTCTCTTATACACATCTGACGCTGCCGACGATCTTACGCGTGTA
>CAUUAH010000145.1:0-4659 GCA_963542985.1 uncultured Campylobacter sp.
AGATGAGCGCTAGTCTCGTGGGCTCGGAGATGTGTATAAGAGACAGTGAAAACATCGTCCAAACCACCGGTCAAACCCCGATCGTAAGGATAAATAGTGTGCACGAAGAGAGCATGGCTGAAATTTACGCTAAGCTTGAGTTTTTTAACCCGGGCGGCTCGGTAAAAGATAGAATCGCCGCAAATATGATCCTAGGTATGCAAAAAGAGGGTATGCTAAAAAAAGGCGACGTCATCGTGGAGCCAACTAGCGGTAACACCGGCATAGGCGCGGCTATGGTCGGCGCAGCGCTAGGATACAAGGTCGTGCTAGTGATGCCTGAAACCATGAGTATGGAAAGACGCAAGCTACAAAAGGCTTATGGAGCGGAACTAGTGCTAACCGAGGGTGCAAAGGGCATGAAGGGCGCGATCGAAAAAGCGACCGAGCTCGTGCGAGAAAAAGGCTACGTAATGCTAAGCCAGTTTGAAAATAAATTTAACCCACAGGCTCACGAGCTAACTACGGCAAAAGAGATCATGGATGATTTTAAAGAGCTTGACGCGTTTGTAGCCGGCGTAGGCACTGGCGGCACGCTAAGCGGCACGGCAAGAGCGCTAAAAGCAAATGGCTATAAAACTAAAATCGTAGCCGTCGAGCCAAACGACTCCGCCGTGATCTCGGGCGAAAAGCCGGGCCCGCACAAGATCCAGGGTATCGGCGCGGGCTTTATCCCGGCTACGCTTGAGACCGCCTATATCGACGAGATAGAGCGCGTGGATAACGATGAGGCCTTTGAGGTAGCTAGAAAGCTGGCTAAAGAGGAAGGCATCCTGTTAGGTATCTCGGGCGGCGCGGCTTTGGCGGCTGCAGTGAAGGTCGCAAAGAGGCTAGGTAAGGGCAAAAAGGTGCTTTTCATAGCTCCTGATAACGGCGAGAGGTATCTTAGTACTCCGCTTTACGAGGCGTGATTTGGGACTGATAGCCGAACTAAACGAACTAGTCGCGACCGTACGCGAGAAAGACCCCTCGGTGGCCTCGTGCTGCTACGGGGCCATCCTCGTCAACACTCCGGGTATCCATGCCGTCTTTTTTCATAGATTCGCGCATTTTTTACACGTTAAAAAGTGGCGATTTACGGCGCGCTTCGTCTCGCAGATGTCGCGTTTTTTAACTGGCATCGAGATACATCCTGGTGCCAAGATCGGTAGGCGGCTTTTTATCGATCACGGCATGGGCGTAGTGATCGGAGAGACGGCTGAGGTGGGCGACGATGTACTGATCTATCATCAAGTAACTCTGGGCGGCACGGGCAAAGAGTGCTGCAAGCGCCACCCGACCGTAAAAAACGGCGTCACGATAGCAGCCGGCGCAAAGGTGCTAGGAAACATCCTAATCGGCGAAAATGCCAAAATAGGCGCGAACTCGGTCGTGCTAAAAGACGTGCCAGATAACGCCACGGTCGTAGGCATCCCCGCTAGGATCGTGCGGATAAACGGCGAACGAGTCGGCGAGTAGGTTAAATTTGCGCCGATCTAGGCTGCTATTTTTATAAAATTATTCTTTTTATTCTGTTAAATTTGAAAATTTGTAAGATTTTTATAGGGCAGGCAGAAGCAGCGGATGCTTTTGCGAGTTTGTATTTGGCTTTAAATTTATCAAATTTAACTACGGCAAATTTAGTTAAATTTACTCATCAAATATCGGGAGTTTAGGCTCTTTTACTTTTTGTGTTTTACTGCCGATGTTTAAATTTCGCGCAACATTCGCGGCGCTCAAATTTTTATTATCGTCAAATTTATCAGTCTGCACAGCGTCGTCAAATTTGACCGACTCGCCGGCTTCATTCGTTGTAATTTTTAGTCGCTTCATCGTTTTAGCCGATTTGCTAAACTCTATTAGATCCTCGGTCGTTTTTACTTCGCTTGGGAGTTTTTGCAGGGAGTGTTTAAAAATTTCAGCAGCCGCGATAGCGTCGTTAAGAGCTCTGTGGTGGGTATTGTCGATGCCTAAAATTTCTTTTAGCGTGCCTAGGCCGTATTTTGGCGAGGCGATGGTGCGGCGGGCTAGATCGATCGTGCAGAGCTTGCGATTTAATAGCTCGCCGTATCCTAGCGCCTCCAGCGTCGCGCTAATAAAGCCGTAGTCAAAGCGAACGTTGTGCGCCACAAAAACGCTCTGACCTAAAAAGACTTTAAACTGCTCCATGACGAAGGCTAGGCTGGGTGCGTTTTTTAGGTGTTCTGCGGTGATTCCCGTTAGTTCGCTGATATTTTCCGGGACGTAGGGCGCGTACACGAATGTTTCAAATTTGCCGATTATTTCTCCGTTTTGTAGCTTTAGCGCGCCGATTTCGATGATCTGGCCACTATTTATGCCGCCGCTAGTTTCTATATCCACGACGCAAAAAATTTGATCTTTTATCTCTTTGCGACGAGTTTTTAGCTCGATTTGGTTTTTTGCGGTACGGGTTATATCAAGCCCCAGCGCGCGCCACATCTGCACGTCGCGAACATCAAAAAGCTCGGAGTATTCGTCCATTTGCTTGGTCGCAGCGACAAAGTCCGCGTAGGCTATGTTTCGTTTGGCGATGACGGCGAGTAGGGCTTCAAAATCTTGGTTCAAAACTCGAGCTTTAGCGAGCGGATAGAGTGCTCGTATGAATTTGACGAAAATATATAACTGCCCGCCACGACGATATCTACGCCCGCTTCGTCGAGCTGCGCGACGTTTAGTCCCGTCACGCCGCCGTCTACCTCGATCATGCATTTTGCGTTTTTACGCTCGATCATTTCGCGTAGACTGCGAGCTTTTTCAAGTACCGAAGGGATAAATTTTTGCCCGCCAAATCCTGGGTTTACGCTCATTAGTAGCACCATGTCGACTTCGTTTACGATGTGCTCGATCGCCCAGACCGGAGTATGCGGGTTTAGTACGATTGCAGGCCCCGTGCCGTGGCTACGGATGTGATCGATTAGACGCAAAGGATGCTTTTCCTCCTCGATGTGAAAGCTTAAAAATTTAGGCTTTAGAGGTAAAAAAAGATCGGCGAAAAAGGTGTTATTTTGCACCATTAGGTGTATGTCTAGCGGCTTTGTGGCGGCTTTTGCGACGGCATTTACCACTACCGGGCCGATGGTTAAATTTGGCACAAAATGCCCGTCCATCACGTCGACATGCACAAGATCGGCGCCAGCCTCGCAGATGGCCTCGATCTCGGCTCTTAAATTTCCAAAATCAGCCGATAAAATACTCGGTGCTACATACATTTTATTATCCTTTTATTTGCTTAGAAAAAATATCGCATCCATGCCGTCTATATCGAGTCGCACGAGGGCACCTTTGTTTTTTTTGTCTTCCTCTTTGATCTCTTCAAAAACATGCGGCAAGGTAAAATTTGATTCTATCTTTCGGCTCTTTAGCCATGCCTCGATGCGGTCTGAGATGACGCTAAGCAGGTCTGCATATGCTTCGGTTATGCTTGCTTCACCGCCTTCTTGGAGTAAAATTTTGCAGATACTGCTAACGGCGTTTTTTTCGACGCAGAGGATAAATTTGGCGTTTATCTCGCCGTAAAACGCTACCGAGCCCATGCAAAATTTCTCCTCGTCGCAACTAAAATTTGTTATTTCGGTACTCTTGCGAGAAATAGGCAAATTTGACAAAGACGCCAGCGTATCCATGATGACTTTTAGCACGTTTGGCAAGACGTCTACGAGCTCTTTGGTGATGTTTTTCGGCCTATCTTCAGCTGTTGCACCGCCGCCTTCTATCGTCGCGTCGTCGTTAAAAAAGTCCTCAACCGATCGGTAAAGTAAGATCCCGCAGTCTTCCAAGTCATAAATCAGCGCTTTTGACGTGCTTTCTTTCTTTAGTCCGCACAGCGCTATCGTTGCTCCGTATTCGGCGCACTCCATCATGAGCTTGGCTAAAAACGTCACGCCGTGGATGTTGATAGAGCTTGATTTGCTCATATCAAAAACGAAAAATTTAAAGCCGACTTTAAGTGAATTTAAAAAAACTTTATAGTCGAAATTTTCTGAAAAAGATGAGTCGATAAAACCGTCTATGCCGTAGATTACGACGTTTTCTTTGAGTGTGATTTTGATATCTTTTTTGCTTGATTTTATGTCGGTTAGATGTACGGCGTATTCAAAATCTTTATAGGTGTTTTTAAATTCGTTGATATCTTTTGCGATCACAGGCTTGTATCCGCGACCTGAAAGTCTCAGTGCGATCTGGCGTTTTTGATCGGCGTCTGGGTTAAAGACTATAATGCGTCTGTTTGCAAAATCAGGCTCAAAAGCACCCCAAAACAGTAGCGCGACGTTTGATGTCTCAAAAAACGATATGTTTAAAACGTCTTTTGACATTCTTTTTAGCGCTTTAAATTTAAGCTCGTTATAGTCACAAAAGCCTATGTCGGCATTACTTTCCCTTGCTATCTTGGAGACGATTTCTAGGATTAGATTAAAGCCTATTTTATTGAAATAAACGGCGTTTTTTAGGGATATTAGGATGTGGCGCGGCGCATTTTGGCGTAATTTTCTTATGCTTGCATCGCCAATGCTGTATTTGTCGATATCTCCGTCTAGAAAGCCAAGAGGGTAAAATATTGCGACGTTATCTTTAACTGTCTCTTATACACATCTGACGCTGCCGACGATCTTACGCGTGTAG
>CAUUAH010000146.1:0-4615 GCA_963542985.1 uncultured Campylobacter sp.
TACGAGATGAGCGATAGTCTCGTGGGCTCGGAGATGTGTATAAGAGACAGCTTCGTAATACCGGGCATTTTGAAATTTATAAATTTAAAAGCTACATTGAGATAAAATCTCAGGTTACTGCCTTTGCAGACTTAAAATTCGGAGATTCGATGAGAAAATTTTTACTCTCTTTTTTGCTCGTTTTTAGTTGTGTTTTTGCCGAACAAACGCAAGAAAAGAGCGAATTTGACGACGAATTTACCCAGCCTAGCGAGATTTTCGATCCGCTTAGCGGCTATAATAGAATGATGACGGGGTTTAACGATTTTATGTACGTAAACGCCATCCATCCCGCGATAAAAGGCTACAACTACGTAGTGCCAGAGGCTGCCAGAACTGCGGTGGGGAACTTTTTTGACAACCTTTTATATCCCGTTCGTTTCGTAAACAACCTCTTGCAGTTTAAATTTAGCGAGGCGGGCGAAGAGACGCTGAGATTTTTAGCAAACACGATCATCGGCTTTGGCGGACTAACCGACGGCGCGAAATACTACAATCTGCAGCGCCATGACGAGGATTTTGGCCAGACGCTTGGATACTGGGGCGTTGGTAGCGGATTTCACGTGGTGCTGCCGTTTATCGGTCCGTCAAATTTACGCGATATCGCGGGCCTGGTCGGCGATTATTACCTCGATCCCATCAGCTATGTAAAGCCGGCGCTAGACTCCTTTGCGATAAAAACTTTCCGTCAGGGCAACCTTTTGTCTTTACACCCAGATGCTTACGACAATCTTAAAAAAGACGCGATCGACTTGTATCCGTTTCTACGCGACGCCTACGAACAGCGCCGCAACCACTTAATAAAGGAATAAAATGAAATTTTTAAAAATCATCCTGCTTGCGCTTTTTAGCGCGGTTAGTCTCTTTGCGATCAGTGAGGAGCAGATAAAACCTACGATGCAAAAAACGACGCAAGACGCCATCGAGGTGCTAAAAAACGCAAATTTGAGCAAAGACGAGAAAATAAGTAAAATTTTCGCCGTTTTTGATCCGTATTTCGACTACGAACAGATGTCAAAGATCGCTCTAAGCAAGCGCTATAACAACCTAAGCGCCGAGCAAAAGGCTAAATTTAATAAGGCTTTTGAAGAGAGATTAAAATCAAGTTACGTCGATAAGCTCTTAAGCTACAAAAACCAAACTATAAATTTTAAAGACGCGACCAAACCAAACGAAAATCGCTACTTTCTAAATGCCGATTTGGTCGGCGAGGACGGCAAAAACTACGGCTTTACGTATAAATTTTACAATGCCAAAGAGCGCGGCTGGCTCATCTACGACGTCGAAATTTTAGGCGTTAGCATCATCCAGACCTACCGCAGCCAGTTTGATAGCCTGATGGAAAACGAGAGCTTTGAAAATTTGCTTAGCAAGCTAAACTCAGTCCAAGCTCCGCAATAAGGCGTTGATGAAGCGGATTTTTAAATTTATCGTCAACTTTCCAAAGAGCGTTATCGCGGGCGTACTGGCCGCGACGCTCTTTTTTGGATATTTTAGCGGCAAACTCGAGGTGGACGCGTCAACCGAGACGCTGCTGCTTGAAAACGATAAAGACTTAGCCGTTTTTAGAGACGTTTTTAAACGCTACGTTAGCCCAAACTACCTAGTCATCGCCTACACGCCAAAAGACGATCTGCTCGCGCCATCTACGCTTGAAAAGATAGAAAATTTAAGCCGCGAACTAGAAAAAAACGAGCTCGTATCAAGCGTCATTTCCATATTAAATATCCCGCTGCTTCAAAGCGGAACTAGCGATCTAGGCGAGCTGGTTAAGCATGTGCCAAGCCTCGCCGACGCTGATATAAACAAAACCCTAGTGCGCCGCGAGTTTGAGGATAGCCCGCTATATACGAACAACCTCGTTAGCCGCGACCTAAAAACTACGGCGATCGTGCTAAATTTAAAGACCGACGAAAAATATCAAAGCATACTAAACGAGCGAAACGCTCTGCTAAACGCCAAGATTGATGGCAACATCACCAGCGAGCAAAAACATCGCCTAAGCGCCGTAAATGCGCAGTTTAAAGCTCACCGCGACGAAGCGCGTATACAAGAGCACGCCGCGATCGAGCAGATCCGCGAGACGATAGCGAAATTTGGCGGCGGCGAGAGTTTGTTTCTAGGCGGGGCAAATATGATCGCCGATGATATGGTGAGCTTCGTGCGCTCCGATCTTGCGACATACGGTATCAGCGTCACGCTACTTTTGGTATTTTGTCTTTGGCTCTTTTTTAGGCAGATTCGCTACATCGTTATGCCGATTTTTATCTGCGTGATTAGCGTTATCTGGGCGAGTGGACTGTTTGGGTTTTTTGGCTGGGAGATTACCGTCATCAGCTCAAACTACATCGCCCTTCAGCTCATCATCACTATCTCGGTCGTCATCCACCTGATCGTGAGCTACCGCGAGTTTTGCCTTACTAAGCCGCATCTTAATAACCGTCAGCTAGTCTATCTCACGCTGCGCGATAAGGCCAGCCCGTCGTTTTTTGCGATATTTACGACCGTTATCGGCTTTTTGTCGCTTGCGCTTTCCGATATCAAGCCTATCATAATGCTAGGCATCATGATGAGCGCGTCGATCTCTATCTCGCTAGCACTCGCGTTTTTGCTATTTGGCTCCGCGATGGCGCTGATGCCAAAGCTCCCTCCGGTTAGGACGTTTGAGGATAAATTTAGCTTTACCAAGCACTGCGCCGCGTTTGCGCTAAATCACGGCCGCGCCGTTTACGCGATTAGCCTTGCGGTGCTTATTTTTGGGCTTTACGGTATCTCAAAGCTAAAGGTCGAAAATAGTTTTATAAGCTATTTTAAAGATACGACCGAAATCCACAAAGGTATGCAGGTGATCGATACGAAGCTAGGCGGTACCGTGCCGGTTGATATATTGATCAAATTTAACAAGCCTAAATTTGAGCAAAGCGCGGCCAAAAACGAGCCTAAAGACGAATTTGATGACGAATTCGCCGCTAGCGCGAACGAGGATAAGTATTGGTTTAATCAGCATAAAATCGACGTCGCGAAAAAAGTACATAACTACCTAGAAAATAAGCGCTTTATCGGGCACGCCAGCAGCCTAAACACCGTCGTAAAGGTCGTCGAGCGCATCACGCAAAAGCCCGCCGACGGCCTCATGCTCTCGATCCTATACGAACAGATCCCGCAAAAATACAAAGACATCATCCTAAGCCCCTACGTAAGCATAAAGGATAACGAGCTGCGCTTTACGGCGCGAACTCTTGATAGCGACGACGCGCTACGTAGGGACGAGTTTTTGCGCGAGCTTAGAACCGATATCGCAAATTTGATCGTAAACGACAACGCAAGCGTGCAAGTTAGCGGCGCGATGGTGCTTTATAACAATCTCCTTCAAAGCCTCATCGCCTCGCAGGTGGATTCTTTCGGTTTCGTGATCTTGTCGCTTTTTATCGTTTTTTGCATTATTTTTAAAAGCATCAAGCTCGCCGCCATCGCTATCGCGTCAAATTTGATCCCGCTTTGCGCGGTGTTTGGCGTCATGGGCGTGATGGGTATCCCGCTTGATATCATGAGCATTACGATAGCGGCTATCAGCATAGGCATCGGCGTGGATGACATCATCCACTACATCCACCGTCTAAAAATCGAGCTTCGCAGCAAAAACGTCGCCGAGTCGATCAAGGCCTCGCACGCAAGTATCGGCTACGCGATGTACTACACCTCGTTTGCGATTATCCTGGGCTTTAGCATAATGGTAACTAGCAACTTTATCCCGACGATATATTTCGGACTTTTAACAGATCTTGTTATGATAATGATGTTGCTGGGGGCGCTGGTGCTGCTGCCGACACTAATCAAAACCTTTTACCGCGTTAAAAATTCCCCATAAACGACGGATTTCAAAAGTAGTTTTTGATTAAGGCGCTCGGTCACATACTATATGTATGCTCCCGTCACGCCTAAGCAAAAACTATTTAAACTACGCCTATTCTGTCTGGAATACTTGTGTCATATCTTGCTAATTTTGTAAATTTGGCTTCTAATTTTAAACGTGCGGTGTATGCCTTGAAGTATAAAATCCTTAAATTTAACTCAAATTTGAAGGAGAAAACTACTCTTTCATGACCTTAAGAAAAGAGTAAACGTCTCTCACGCCGTCGATGTGCTTGGCGTACCAGATCGCGTGTTTTTCCTGCTCGATATCGGTGATGATACCCGTAAATACGACGTTGCATTGTACTACGCTTACTCTTACGCTTGTGCCGCTGATTATGCTGTCTTTGAAAAAGCTGTTTTTTAGTTTTAGCATTATGGCGAGGTTGCTTTCGCATTCGCCGCCGTCGCTAGGAAAGCGAATATAGGTGTAAATTTTACTCACGCCGTCGGTGTTTTTGGCTAGCTCTACGAGTTTGGTTTTGTGCTCGGCGTCAGGCACCACGCCGATGAGATACACGTCGCCGTAAAAGCTCTCGACGTCCACGTTTAGGTTGCTAAGCCCGCTTGAGGCTAAAATTTTAGTCTGGATTTTCGTTTTTATAAATTTATCTTTCGTTATCGAATAGATACCGCGCTCGTCTTTGCTGATCTGGTAGGCGTC
>CAUUAH010000147.1:0-4598 GCA_963542985.1 uncultured Campylobacter sp.
TAAGAAAAACTCCTTTGAAAATTTTTTAACCTATTCCAATCCTATATTATTCCTTAAAAATAAAAATCAAATTATTTTTATAATATCTTATTTCATATTAAGACCATTAAAAGAATGTTGCACTATAATTCTTTTAATATTTTGATATAAAAAATCATAATTATCATAAAGGATTTTAAATGAGATTAGCTATCAGTCTGGCTGCGGCTGCGACGGCGCTGCTCGCAAACGGCGCAAATCCCGACGTTATAAAGCCGATAAAGGATTTTACGCCTCCGCCGCCTTATACGCCAAACATCGCTCAAAGCGCGTTTCCCGAAAATCAATTCGACCGCACGCCTAGGGATGATTATTTTTTCGTGACGGATTTGCTTGATAATTCTATGGATAAATTTCACGTTGCGGGCGGATTTTACGGCAGAACATTTTACAGTTCGGGACTTTTTAAATACCGCGGCGCAAATTTCTACACGATTTTAAACGCGAACTTTTCTAAAGCCAACCGCTACAAAGACGGCGGCAGCAGGGAGTGGAACTACGGCTACGCCAGGCAAGGGCAAAGCGCGATCGTGGGTTTCGTGCCTAGCGAGCTAAGCGAGTTTAGATTTACGCTCGTGCACGATAACATTGACGACGACAAGCAGCCTCACCATACTGCCGACTCGATAAAGACGCAACGATATATCGGTAAGTTTAACGCCAGGCTAGGTAAAGAGGATTTATCTAATACGTTAAATTTTGAAATAGCATTGCGCGACGTGAGCAGAAGAAACGACAATTATCATTTGCGCCGCGTGGACCCTTCTAGTATGGTAAAGGTAGAAGTAGATAGAAAGATTATAGATACGGAGCTAAAATACGATGTTGATTTTTCAAACTGGCACAATGTGGTCGGTACAGGATATCAACACGATAATCACGAGGGCAAAAGATATCGTAAAATAGGCAATGATTGGGTTTTAAACGGCTTTAGGTTTGCAGACGTAACGAATAAAAAAACGAGAGTTTTTGATACGCTAAGCTATAAATTTACTAACGCGCACAAGCTCAGCCTAGCTCTAAACTACGACTGGATGAAGTCGTATTTAAACGATTTAAATACGGTTTATAACGGAGCAAGCGCAATAAATACCGTCGCTAAGCTTATTAAACAAATTTACGGCAAAGACTTTGACGGTAACATAAAACAGAATGGCTTAAGCGCCAGCCTAAAATACGACTTCACGCCCAATAAGCAAGATAATTACTATGTGGCTATAGAGAGTCTTTATCGTATGCCGAGCAATATGGAACGCTTTAGCAGTCTCTATGGGCCGACTACTAGAGGCTGGATCAGCAATCCGTTTATTAAGCCCGAGCGCCACAACCGCGTAAATTTGGGCTTTACTTATAAGAGCGAATTTTATAAAGATTACTTAAGCTCGCGCCAGGGCGAGGATAGCTTTAGCGTGGGCGGGCACTTTATCGCAGACGACGCGCAGGATCTAGTTATCTACGATCGCCGTCATGCTGCTTCATCCACGCCGCCAATAAACAGAAACGCCGTCATCACGCGCAACGTCGATGCTAGAATTTACAGCGTAAATTTGCGCGGCGAGTATAACTTCGCGCGAAATTTTGGGCTAACAACTTCGTTATTTTACAACTACGGACAAAACAAAACCGACGGCAAACCGCTATATCAAATTCGCCCGTTTGAGGCAAATTTGGCCTTTGATTATAAAGACTACGCGAGCTTTGGCAGCTACAACATCGGCACTGCAGTGCGCTACGTAGCAAAGCAAAATAGAGGAGATTTCGATAAATCCACCGGCTTTGGTATCGACAAGCGCGAAGCGGCCAAAAGCTTTACGACGATGGACGTTTACGGCGGATTTGAGTTTAAAAACAGCTGGGGCGTGAGGCTTGGAGTCACAAATATCTTTGACAAAGATTACGCCGAGTTTATCAGCGGCGAGCATGTAGGTGCGCTAGATCCCGATCCGGTGGCGCATGCGCCGGGGAGGGCGGTGTTTGTTAGCTTTCACGCGAATTTTTAATAAAAAACTATCTATTATATAACAAGGAGATAATATGAATAGACGAGGATTTTTAGGATTTGGCGCGGCAATTGGCGCTACAGCTTTTGCGCCGAGCCTTTTTGCAAAGGAAAATTTTACGATGTGGGGCGCGCCGGCAATCCCTAGCGTGATAATGGCTGTGGCAAGCATGCAAGGCGAGCTAGCAAAGACTCATGACGTGAGGTTACGTATTTGGAATAGTACGGATCAACTCCGAGCAGGCGTAGCTAATGGGGAAATAAAAATCACTATGGCGCCATCAAACGTGGGAGCAAACATGCGAAATCACGGCTTAAATTTAGCCATGCTAAATTTGCTTAGCCTTGGTACGATACAAGCCATGGTAAAAGATGAGAATATAAAAACTTTTGAAGATTTTATCGGCAAAAAATTAATAATTCCTTTTAAGGGTGATATGCCTGATTTAGTTCTGCGAGCGCTTTGTAAAAAACGAGGAATAGATATTTCCAAAATAGACATTACGTATACGCAGACGCCGCCGGAAGCTGCAGGGCTATTTCTACAAAGAGATTATGATATTTTAATCGTTCCTCAACCTCTTCCGGCAGCAACCATACTGCGCGGGAAGAAAATGGGGATAGCGGTACATTACGGAGTAGATATTCCTAAGGTCTGGGGAGAAAGCTTTAATACCAAGCCGTACATTCCGATGGCGGGCATTATAGTCGACGTAGATTTTTATAAAGAAAATTTGCCTCTATTTGATACGCTTCATAGCGACTTAACTAACGCTCTATCTTGGATTAAAGATAATAAGCAAAGCGCTGCCAAAATAGGAGCCGAATATCTACCGGTTCCAGAGCCGGCACTGGTTAATGCATTTGATAGGGCAAATTTGACGGTAACAAAAGCTCGCGATATGCAAGATGAGATAATGTCATTTTTTGAAACTATTTTTGAGTTTAATCCAAAGCTTTTGGGCGGTAAGATGCCCGACAAGAGTTTGTTTCTATAATTAAAGATAAATTTATAAAAAAGGATAATGTCATGTTAAAACATATTTTGTGTTTATTATTTGTTTCTCTAAATATTTCGTTTGCTATGACAAACGAACAGATTGATGAATTTATATCAAAAAATAGCGTAGATATTCAGACTTTAAATGGAGTCCCAAATAAAGTTTACGCCAGTAATCCGCCGTTACTATTTTTGCTATATGCCGTTGCCCCCGAGAAAGTCAGCGGTATAAATTCTAGTTTCGGCAAAAGAGAAAAGCCGTACCTAAAGGAGAGCATGATTAATCAGCCGGTAGTAGGAGGATTTTTCGGACAAGGCAAAATTCCAAATATAGAAATGCTTTTAAAGCTAGATCCTGATTTGATACTGGTAAATTCTGACTCTAAAAATACTCAAAAGAAATTCAAAGAAACCCTGGGTGAAATAAAAAAACCTATGCTGTACTTAAAAGGCTATGAACTAGAAGATTATATAGACTCTCTTGAAGTTTTGGGCAAAATTTTAGATAAGCAAGATAGAGCAAAAAAGCTAATAGAGTATTCAAAAAAAACCATGGATATTTCAAAAGAGCTTAATGAATATATAGTAAAAAACTCGGTTGTTAAGCCCAAAATATACTATGCCGAAGATCCCGACGGACTAGCTACCGAATGCGAGGGCTCATGGCACACTAGGCTTATAGAGCTAAGCGGTGCCGAAAATGTGCATAAATGCAGCGGAAACCCGGATGCTACGGCTTATGGGCACATCAAAATTAGCTTTGAACAAATAGCCGAATACGATCCTGATATTATATTAATTTTCGAGAAGAGCTTTTATGATAAAATCTATGACGATCCTAAATGGCAAATACTAAAAGCCGTAAAAAATAAAAGAGCTTATTACTTACCTCGCGAACCGTTTTCTTGGTTTGATCGTCCGCCTTCATTTATGAGATTCATAGGGCTTAAATGGCTTATAAATTTAACTCATCCTGATGTATTTAAATTCAATATGAATAAGGAAGTTAAGGACTTTTATAAATTATTCCTAGAGGTTGACGTAAGCGACAACCAAGTAAAAGAGCTTATAGGTGAGTAAAAAAGCCTTTACGTTTTTAAGTATCTTATTGCTAGGGTTTATGTTGCTTTCTGTACTAATAGGAAAATACGGCTTTAATGCGGAAGATTATCTAACATATTTTAAAGCCGTTATAAAAGGCGAAGACTTAAAAAATTATCAAGTTATGCATACTTTGATAACGGAAATTCGCCTTCCTAGAATAATGGCCTGCATTATAATAGGCGCTAGTTTGGCTATTTCTGGCTCAGCATATCAAGCCATGTTTGTAAATCCTCTAGTAAGTCCATCAATACTTGGGGTTTTAAGCGGTGCCGGATTCGGCGCCGCCATAGGAATGTTTTTCGGATTAAACGAATATCTCATTCAGCTTAGTACCTTTGCGTTTGGTTTTATAGCGGTACTAACGGCCTTAAGTATATCGGCCTTTTATTCACGCTCCGGCAGTATTATAGTATTGGTTCTTGGTGGCGTTATTAGCGGCTCTCTTTTTACGTCTTT
>CAUUAH010000148.1:0-4592 GCA_963542985.1 uncultured Campylobacter sp.
CACGCGTAAGATCGTCGGCAGCGTCAGATGTGTATAAGAGACAGGGGCGGTAGAGATATAGAGAGGCACTAATCTCTAATATGAATTTTGTTAAAAAATTTAAGGGACTTAAGACCGATGAGTGCATAGCAAAAGTATAAATTTCACAGGACGGCGAGGTATTTGCTGGCGGTGCCGATAGTTTTCTTGCTTGTTTGGTGGGCAGCGGCTTTGATTTTGGCGGTTTTGCCTTTGTTAGGTGCACCGAGAATCGCCGTTTTTGTCGCAATATTTGCGATTTTGGCTTGCGCGCTGCTTTGGTATTTGTTCAAAAGGTATAAAAATTTTAAGCCAAGCAAGCTGTTTGCAAAAAATCCAAATCTTAGTTTGCTACTTTTTACGGTAGAAAATTTATCGCTTGGCGCTTTTTACGGCGGGTTTTTGGCGTGCCTCGTGGCGGGGTATTTTTGGGGCGAGCGTGCCGCCGGCTGGAGCGTGGCGTTTGCATTTGCGTTCGCGCCCGTTTGTCTGATCGTTTTCGTGATTTCGTATATGTTTAACGAAAAGAAGGCCTAGTCGTCAAATTTAAGCGCCCAAATTTATAAAATCAAGAAGTTCAAATTTGACGGCTAGCGTTCAAGCCAAATTTGACTTTATGACAAACCTGGCTGATAAATTTGATCGTCAAATTTGACCAAAACGGCCAAATTTACCGCTCGCGGCTCAAATTTACTTGTAAAATTTAGCCAAAACGGCCGCATTTTACAAAGCACGCTTAGTTTCGGCTCAAATTTTCCCTGATTTTGCTTTTTATCGCCTCCAGCTCCTCGCCCTCAAATCTCATCAGCGTTCGCTCCACGCCATGCTTTATCATCCCCTCTTTGTCGCACGGCACAAAGTCCCAGTCCTTTTGAAACACCGCGTGCTTGCCCATAGTTTGGTTGCCGTTGCGCTGGGTGTAGCCGTTTTTGTTTAGATCGTTATCCCACGGTCCCCACTCAAATGCCCCGCTAGGCCCAAACAGTGCGATCGCGGGCACGTCGTTGGCCGCGGCTAGGTGCATGATCGCCGTATCCACGCCGATAAACATCGCGGAGCGCTTCGAGAGCGCGGCGGTCTGCTTTAGAGTGAGTTTGCCGCCTAGATTTACAGGGCTAGAGGAGCACAGCGCCAGCACGGCGTCTAGCTTTTTTAGCTCGGCGTCGTTGTTGTCGGCCGTTAGCATGACCCGCGCGCCTAGCCCCTCGCAAAAGTCGATTATCGCAGCCATAGTTTCGTCGTCCGCGCACTTAAACATCCATCGGCTAGTTAGATGCACATGGATAAATTTAGGCGGCAAATTTAGATGGCTGATGCAGTCTGGATCGAAGTACACGCTGACTCGTTTGCCGCTAGGCTCGAGCCCTAGAGCGGCAAGGGCGTCTAGATTTCGATCCACGGTGTGGCGCAGGCCGCCTATTTTAGGGGCTTTGTGCGTTATTATTTTATTCACGGTTTTGTTTTTGCCCTCAAAGCCCACGATGGTTTTGATTTTAGCGTATTTGGCGACGATGATGCCGCGGTCGCCCGTTGTAGTCTGCACTGCGATGTCGTATTTTTGCTTTTTGATGGCGCGGATGAACTTTAGCTCGCGCCAAAGTCGCTTGAAAAAGCCGACCTCTTTTATATTTGCGCGGTCATAGATATGGATGTTTTGGATGTTCGGGTTGCCCTCGATCATCGCCTCGGTGCCCTTGTTTAGGGCGAAATCTATCTGTGCGTCAGGGTAGATGCGGCGCAAGTTTTCGACGAGCGGAGTCGTGAGCAGCACGTCGCCGATGTTTCTAAATTTCATAACTAGGATTTTGATTTTTTTATCTTTCATTTTACGTACTTCCAAAATGTATATTGCGCATAAAGCCTTGCTATCACGTAGCCGCGCCAGCCCTCGCGCCAGCCGCCTTTTAGGAAAAATAGCTTAAAAAAAGTCCACGCGGGATTTAAAATCGCTTTAAATTTGCTTGATTTTGCGCTCTTTGCGCCGAGGCTCGAGTAGCGATTTTGCTTGGCGATAAACTGCTCGATGCTGTCGTAGGCGTAGTGTTTGAAGTGGTTTTTTAGCCTGCCGATTTCATTTTTGGCGGCGGTTAAATTTGCGCCGTTTGCAGCGTCGGCCGAGATTTGTTCGCCCGTATTTGCCGCGCTTTTTAAAACGACTTTTTCATGTATCTCGCGCCCGTCAAATTCCGCCCGCGTCTTGTCAAAAAGCCTAACTGTGCAGTCGGGATAAAGCCCCATCGTGCGCACTTCTTTGCCGAAAAATATATTTGCGCGCGCCACCTCGTATGCGTAAAACTCGGGACGCTGTAAAATTTGCAAAATTTCCTCCCTCAGCGGCTCTAAAATCACCTCGTCGCTATCTAGCACGAAAACCCAGCGATTACGCGCTAGATCCACTCCCAGCTGCTTTTGCGCGCTAAATCCCAGCCATTTTTGCTTGTGAAATTTGACGTTTTTAAACTCAGAGCAAATTTGCTCCGTAGCGTCGGTAGAGCCGCTATCGACCACGACGACTTCGTCTGCAAATTCGCAGCTTTTTAGCGCCTCGGCGAGATATTTTTCGCTATTAAGCGTGAGGATAACGACGCTTAGCATTTATAAATTTCCTCGTTAAAATGCTTAAATCGCTTGTGAAACCAAAAGTACTCGTCCGGCTTCTCGCGTACGGCGGCCTCGGTGACGTCTGATTGCGCTTGCGTGGCCTTTAGCACGGCTTCGTCTTTGTCAAATTCCCTAATATCAATCGGCGGAAAAAAGCAAATTTCGCTGAGGTTTGCCCCTTTTTCGCGGATAAACGCGGGCACGATGAGCGCGTCCGTTTTCTGCGCGAAAATGCTAACCGCAGGCGTATGCAGGACCTTGCGACCGAAAAATTTAACCTCTACGCCCTCGTCTTTGGCGGTGTTTTGATCGACTAGGATGCCGACTAATCGGCGCGCCTTGACCGCTTTTAAAATTTGCTTGGCGCCGCCCATTTTATCGATTAGCTCGATATCAAAGCGGGTGCGGTTCGCCTCCAAAATGCGCTGCATGACCGCGCTATCAAGAGCGCGCCCGACGATGCTAACGCCGCCGAATTTTGCCGCCATCGCCAGCGAAAACAGCTCCCACTGCCCGTAGTGCGCCGTTTGCACGATGATCGGGCGACCCGAAGCAAGCGCGTTTTGCAGGATTTGCTCATTTTTAAATTCGACTTTTTCTAGGATTTTTTCCTTGCTCGCGTTTTGGTTTTTTATAAAATTTACCGCAAATTTGGCGAAGTTGCGGTAGGTGTCTTTTATGATTTGTTCTTTTTGCGCAGCCGTTAGCTCCTCAGCGTAGGCAAAATTTAGATTTGCCCTGATGATTTTTGTGTGCTTGGCGTCAAATTTATAAAACAAAAACGCGATGAAATTTAAAAAAGGATCCAGCAAAAACGCGGGCGTAACGGTAAAGATAAATTTAAAAAATCTATAAAGCCAAAGATAAAATAAATCACGCATCAAGTAGCCTTTTTGCCGCGTTTGCGATAGCCTGCGGCGCGATATCTCGCACGCAAAAATCGCTTTTGTCTATCTTTTTCGCGTCTACTTTTTTGCCCGCGTCCAGCGTTAAATTTACGGGGCTAGCAAAAGCGTTTCGCTCTGCGGGGCGGTTACCAAAAAGCGTGATAGAGGGGCGATTTTGCGCCCAGGCGATATGCGTCACGCCGCTATCGTTGCCGATAACAAGGTCGCAGGACGAGATAAAGCTTACGAGCTCTTTTAGGTTTAAGCTTAGCGGTTTTGCGTTTGAGTTTTTGATCAAATTTAGGGCTTTTTTCTCCTCGTTTTCGCCGTTAAAGCAGACGAAAATTTCATTTTGCGGCTCGTCTAGTAGGGCAATAACGTCGCCAAATTTATCGTAAATTTTACTCGGCTCGCTAGCAAAAGGCGCTATCAAAATTTTCTTTTTTAAGCTTTTAAATTTACTTTGCCGGACGCTAAAACAAGGCTGTTTGGCTAAAATCTCATCCTCGCTAAAACTAAATCCTAAGGCAAAAGCCGTAAGTTTTAAATTTCGCAAGATGATATTTTGGGCGTAGTCGCAGCTAAATTTGTGCCCGTAAAAAAGCGCGGCAAGCGGCTCTTTCACGCTAAATTTATCAAATCCGTAGCTATTTTTGCCAAGAAGCTTCGCAACCGCGGCGGATTTTAGAAGTCCTTGTAGGTCGATGACATAGTCAAATTTGCCCTCTTGCTTGGCAGAGGCGATCAGCTCCAAGCTTTTTTTGTATTCGCCGTTTTTTAGCGGTAGCGATACGACGCGCGAAATTTGCGGACAAAGGAATAAAATCTCACTAAATTTGGCGTCGGCAAACCACGTTATTTTGGCTTTTGGTAGGTGTTTTTCGATAAACTGCAAAATGACTACCGCATGGACGATGTCGCCCAGGGCGGAGAGCTTGATAACGGCGATGTTTGGGGCTGGGTTTTTATTCATTTATCGCTTTTATAAAGATTTTTAGCTATCATTTTAGGCAAAAATAGCTAAAAAAGGTTTGAAATGGCTAAAAATTATATCTGCGTTTTTGACTGCGAGACGGTGCCCGACAC
>CAUUAH010000149.1:0-4576 GCA_963542985.1 uncultured Campylobacter sp.
CTAGTATCGTGGGCTCGGAGATGTGTATAAGAGACAGGGCTGGCAGGCTGCGGCAGCGATAACGGCGGCGAAAGTAGCGCGCTAAACGAAGCGGCGCAAAAAACGGGAGCGTTCGTTATCATCGAGGAGACTGCGCCGGGAAAATATAAAGTCCTGGAGGAGTACCCAAGCAGCGAAACGCGCGTCGTGCTAAAGGATATCAACGGCACCGAGCGCGTGCTGAGCAAAGAGGAGATGGACAAGCTAATCGCCGAGGAAAACGCTAAAATCGACGCCGGAACGTCGAATTTAACCGGCTCAAACACTCAAAACGCGCAACTTTCAAGCGGCGGCATGAGCCTTGGCGAGACGCTTCTAGCCTCGGCTGCGGGCGCGATCATCGGTAGCTGGATAGGCAACAAGCTATTTAACAACCCGGGCTATCAGGCGCAGCGCCAAAGCGCGTATAAAAACCCAAGCGCATACTCAAGGAGCGTAGATAGCTTTAACAAAGCCAAGGCCACGAGCTCGGCGGGTAAATCAAGCAGCGGAAAGAGCGGATTTTTCGGCGGATCAAGTAGCTCAAGCTCAAAATCAAGCTCGAGCTCAAGCTCAAGTTTTGGAGGTTAATCATGATAAATTTAAAAAAAATCAGCCCGCTAAATAACGAATTTTTAGGCGAGATTGGCTTTACGTGGCACACGGATCCAGACGGCAGCGATTACGTAGCAGACGAGCTAGTCGAGGTGAGCGAGGCGCAGGCCGAGGCCTACTACAACGCCGCAAACGAGCTATACGATATGTTCGTCGCAGCCGCTCAACATGTCATCGACAACAACCTCTACCACGAGGTCGGCATCCCGTTTAACCTCGTGGATCTTGTGCGCGAAAGCTGGGAAAACGACGTGCACTGGCACCTCTACGGTAGATTTGATTTAGCCGGCGGGCTGGATGGCAAGCCGATAAAACTGATCGAATTTAACGCCGACACTCCGACGGCCGTGTTTGAGACGGCGATCATCCAGTGGGCGGCGCTCAAATTTAACCGCATGGACGAGAGCGCGCAGTTTAACGACCTTTATGACGCGCTAAAACAAAATTTCAAACGCCTAGTGACGCTAGATGAGGAGACGGAGAGCTTTAACGAGCACTATGAGGGCTGGAAAATTTTATTTAGCTCTGTGGCTGGCAGCAGCGAGGATGAGCAGACCGTGAAGCTACTGCAGTACATCGCCGAGGAGGCAGGCTTTCACACGGCGTTTGCCTACGTCGATGAGGTCGTGTTTAACGACGAGGAGGGCGTATTTTTTGATGGCGAAAACTACGAGTATTGGTTTAAGCTCGTGCCGTGGGAGGACATCGCCGTAGAGGAAGGCGAGCTAGCCATCATCCTAAAAAACATCGTCCAAAATCAAAAAGCCATCATCCTAAATCCCGCATATACGCTGCTTTTCCAAAGCAAAGGCATATTAAAAATTCTTTGGGATTTATATCCGAATCACCCGCTCTTGCTGCAAGCTAGCGACAAGCCGATCGCGGGCAAAAAATGCGTGAAAAAGCCGGTTTTCGGCCGAGAGGGCGCAAACGTGAGCGTGATTGAGGCCGACGGCAGCATTAGCTCGCAAAACGGCGGCGACTACGGTCAAAATCGCGCGATCTATCAGGAATTTTACGAATTTAACAAAGACGCCGCCAATAATAGCTACCAAGCGGGCGTGTTTTTCGCCTACGAGGCGTGCGCGCTGGGATATCGCAGGGGCGGCGAAATTTTAGATAACTACTCCAAATTTGTGGGGCATTTTATCAAATAAGGACGCAAAATGAAAATAGTATGCCTCGATGCCGCGACGCTTGGAAGCGACGTAAATTTGGACATTTTTAGGCAGTTTGGCGAATTTAAAAGCTACCAAACAACCGCCGCAAACGAGCGCATAGAGCGGCTAAAGGGCGCTGACGTCGTTATCACGAACAAAGTCGTGATCAACAAAGAGACGATGGATGCGTCAAATTTAAAGCTAATCTGCATAAGTGCAACTGGCATGAACAACGTCGATCTCGCGCACGCCGCGGCAAAAGGCATCGCGGTAAAAAACGTCGCGGGCTACTCCACCGCTAGCGTCGTGCAGCATACGTTTGCTTGCCTTTTTGCGCTGACTAATCGCATCAAATTTTACGACAACTACGCGCAAAGCGGCGAGTGGGCAAAGAGCGAAATTTTTACGAATCTAGACCGCAGTATCGGCGAGATCGCGGGCAAGAGCTTTGGCGTCATCGGGCTTGGCGAGATCGGCAGGGGCGTGGCGCGCATGGCAGCGGCATTTGGCGCGAGAGTGAGCTACTACTCAACTAGCGGCGCGAACGCAAACGCCGAGTTTAAAAGGCTAAATTTAAACGAGCTTCTAAGCGGCTGCGACATCGTGAGTATCCACGCTCCACTGAATGAAAAAACGCGAAATTTGATCGGCGAGTGGGAGCTAAATTTGATGAAAGAGGGCGCCATACTGATGAACTTCGGTCGCGGCGGCATCGTGGACGAGAGCGCCGTAGCCCATGCTATAGACGGGCGAAATTTGCGATTTGCCGCCGACGTGCTGGAGACAGAGCCCATGCGCGCGGATCATGCGCTACTAAATATCAAAAACAAGGAAAATTTGATACTCACTCCGCACGTAGCGTGGGCGAGCTTTGAGGCTAGGCAGCGGCTCGTAGCGATGATCGTGGAAAATATAAAAGAATTTTTAAAAGGATAAAAATGGCAACTGAGCATAGTTTTGATATAAGCGCGGCGGTCGATATGATGGAGGTCAAAAACGCGCTGGAGACGGCAAAAAAAGAGATCGCGGCGAGATATGATTTTAAGGGACTTGCGGCTGAAGTAGAGCTAAACGAAAAGGAAAAAATCATCACGCTTCTTAGCTCTAGCGATAACAAAATTGACGCGCTAAAAGACATCGTGATCTCAAAGCTCATCAAGCGAAACATCCCGCCGGTAGCCATGTCTGAAAGCAAACGCGAAAGTGCTAGTGGCGCAAATTTAAAGGCGACACTAAAACTAAACGACACCCTAGATAGCGAAAACGCGAAAAAAATCACCAAAGCGATCAAGGATGCAAAGCTAAAAGTAACTGCGGCGATCCGCGGCGAAGAGGTGCGCGTAAGCGGCAAAAGCATCGATGATCTGCAGGAGTGTATAAGGCTTGTGAAGGGGCTTAATTTAGAGCTACCGATTAGCTTTAAAAACTTAAAATAGCGGGCATTTTCGCTTCATTATGTGTCGTTGATTTAAATTTTCGCTCGGTCATTACCCACCCGGTAACTCCCGTCGCAAAAATTTAAATCGCCTCGCCTAATTTTGCGAAACAGCCGCTTTATTTTTTTCATTCAAAATTTGGCGGTTCGTCAAATTTAACGTATCGAAATTTTAGCTCTCAATCTAAAAATAAATAAGGATAAAAAATGGGCTTTTTTAAGAAAATTTTCGGCAAACAAGTAGATCTGGGCGAGCAAATGCCGATTTATTTTGCAAGCAACGAAGAGGACTATATGCAGCGCTCATTCGAGCAGGCGCGTGAGAGTTTTAGGTATTTTTGGCGTGAGCTTTACTGGGAGCGCCACAGGGTCGTGCCGGGGCTTGATTTTGCTATGGTTAAAATTTGCTTTTTAGACGTCGTGAACGGCGAGGAAGTGGGCGAACATATGTGGATAAACGACGTTGATTTTGACGGCGAGACCATCTCGGGCACGCTCGTAAACGAGCCTGATGCCGTGAAAAACGTAAAAAACGGCGACCGCGTGAACGCGAAAATAGACGAGATGAGCGACTGGATGTTTGCGGTGGGCGGACGCGCATACGGCGGATTTAGCGTGCAGGCGATGCGCTCACGTATGCAAAAGGGCGAGCTAAAAGAGCACGATAAAGCGTGGGGGCTTGATTTTGGCGATTTTAACGATATTTTAGTCGTTTACGAACAAAAAGAACACCCAGAAAATTTGATCGAGCACCCGATGTGTAAAAATGTGCGCGAGAAGTTCGAGCAATACGTCAAAGAAAACCCAAGTATCCTCACGGACGCCGATGAGCTCGGATTTACGCAGCTGCACCACGAGGCGCTCGCGGGCAACCTAACGCTCGTAAACGTACTGCTAGCAAACGGCGCCGACAAAAACGCGCGCACGAAAAGCGGCAAAACCGCAGCTGATTTAGCCGAGTATTTGGGCTGGAAAGATATCATTAAAACGCTTGCTTAATTTGGTTTTAGGTCAAATTTGACGCTTGGCTAAATTTGGCCTAAATTTAAGAATTCTTGAAGCTTATCTTTACGTAGTCGTTTTAGGCTATGCAGTGCCGAAATTTAAAACAACAGCTTCGATTAAAGCTGCACGACCGCTCAAGTCGCTTTGGTTAAATTTTATTTTTGAAGCGGCCTCGGGATAAAAATTTAACGCAGTCTATATAAAAAGATATATAAGCGCAACCGTAAATTTCTACACTGAAATTTACGTTAAATTTATTTAAATAGGCTAGACTAGCACCTTAAAATTTTATTTTAAGCAAAACATAAGCTGTCTCTTATACACATCTGACGCTGCCGACGAT
>CAUUAH010000150.1:0-4570 GCA_963542985.1 uncultured Campylobacter sp.
CGCGTAAGATCGTCGGCAGCGTCAGATGTGTATAAGAGACAGGTATATTATTTAGATAATGGCCGGGAGATAGGGATTCGAACCCCAGGAGGCTTTCACACCTCAACGGTTTTCAAGACCGCCGCTTTCGACCGCTCAGCCATCTCCCGTAAAAATATGCGGCTAATTATAGCCAAATTTATTCGGTTTTTTCCTTAACGTAGGAAGCGCCTTTATTGACTTTTTCCTTTGACCATTCAACGGCATTATTAGTGTCCTCTTTGGCTCCGCGCCAAGTATTTGAACAACCGACCATAAACAAAGCAGCAGATAATAGCACTAGTAAATAACGCATTTTCTCTCCTTATAATTTTTGGAGGCGACACCCGGATTCGAACCGGGGATCAAAGCTTTGCAGGCTCATGCCTTACCACTTGGCTATGTCGCCTAAAAGTCAATGGTGCCCGAAACCGGACTTGAACCGGTACGGTAAAAAATACCGAGGGATTTTAAGTCCCTTGCGTCTACCATTCCGCCACCCGGGCAAAAATTCCCTAAATTTAAAACCGATGGAGCGGGAAACGAGATTCGAACTCGCGACCCCAACCTTGGCAAGGTTGTGCTCTACCCCTGAGCTATTCCCGCATTTTTGTTTGAAAAATGAGATTTTAGCTGATTTTTGCTTAAAATTTTATTTTATTTCGTCAAATTTCAAAATTTCGTAAGATAAAAATGATATAATTCCAAAATCTTTTCGACGATTGGGGTTATAGCTCAGCTGGGAGAGCGCTTGAATGGCATTCAAGAGGTCGGCGGTTCGATCCCGCTTAACTCCACCAATTAATATCTAATATTATTAACCTTCAAAAAATCCCTCAGCGCTTCGTATTCGCCGTTTTCAAAGTATCGCCATTTACCGGGCTTTAGCATGCCAAGATCGACGCGACCGAAACTAACGCGCTTTAAATCCATCACTTCAAGGTCGAAACACCCGAAAAAGCGGCGTAGCTCACGGTTTTGTCCCTCGTTTATCACGACTTTTAGCTTCGTAAAGCCGCCGCTCGAGCCAAAAATTTTATAGTCCAAAAACGGCTTAAATTCCATCGATTTTATCGCAGTTTTAGCATGCGCGCCCTTGGTGGCGTCCGCAGCAAAAAAACCCTCGTTCATCGCCGTTACCACCTCAGGCGTTATCTCGCCCTTTACTTTTAGATAGTATTCGCGCTCTACGTCGCTGTTCATCAGCGCAGTAGCGATTGCTGGAGCGTCCGTTAGCAAAAGTAGCCCCTCGCTAGCGTAGTCAAGCCGCCCGATACTAACAAATTTTGCAAACTGACGATCCAAACTATCATAGATCGTTTTGCGTCCGCGGTCGTCCTTTTTACTAACGAGTTCGCCCTTTTGTTTGTGATAAACGATCACGGTAAATTCTTTTTTTAGCCTTACTATGCGGCTGTTTATCTTTACTTTATCCTCTTCGCTAACGCTAGTAGCCAGCTCGCTAACGACGCGGCCGTTTACGCTAACTTTGCCCTGCTTTATTAGCTCGTCAGCCTCTCTACGCGAATAACTCGTGTTATGCGATATAAATTTGTTTAGTCTGCTTTTTTGCATTTTATAGTCCTAAATTTGCAAGGTCGTGTATATGTAAAACACCGACCGGAACGCCGTTTTCTACGACGGCTAGGAGCTGGATCTTGTACCGCTCGATGAGCGCTAACGCATCGATTGCTAACATCTCTTTATCGTTTAGCTCTTTTGGCTTTAGCGTCGCGTATTTGATAGCAGCATCGTTTAGATCAAAGTCCTCTCTCATCAGCGCGCGCCTAAGGTCTCCGTCGCTTAAAATCGCATCCAAAACGTCGTCTTTATCGACGATCAAAACTGTACCGAGTTTGCCGTGCGTCATCGTGTCGATCGCCTGCTTTAAGCTCGCATTCCAGCGTACTATCGGTAAATTTTCGCTTCTCATTACGTCTTTTACCTTTAGAAATAGTCTCTTGCCAAGACTTCCGCCTGGATGAAAATTTGCAAAATCCTCTTTTTTAAAGCCCCGCTTTTCCATCAGACAAACGGCTAACGCATCGCCTAAGGCTAACGTTAGCGTCGTCGAGCTAGTCGGCGCAGCGTCCAGCGGGCAGGCCTCCTTGCTAACGTCAAGCTTCACAAACGCGTCGCTAAATTTGCCTAGCGTGCTAAATTTATCCCTCGCCATCGCGACTATCGGCACGCCAAAACGCTGAACGTGAGGCAGGATTTTGGTTAGCTCCTCGCTCTCGCCGCTAAAGCTGATAGCTAGTAGCGTATCATCCTTGCCGATCATACCCAGATCGCCGTGCATCGCCTCGGTCGGATGCATAAAAAAGCTAGGCGTGCCCGTGCTTGCAAGCGTCGCGGCGATCTTGGCGCCGACGTGTCCGCTCTTGCCCACGCCCGTGACTACGACTTTGCCTTTGGTCTTGTATAAAACCTCAACCGCTTTTTCAAATTCGCCGTCTAAAATCTCGGCATTTCTCGTTAGCTCGTTAGCTTCCGTTTTTAGCACGTTAGCGGCTATTTTGATTGTATCGCTCATTTTGCGCCCTTACATCAGGTATATGATCGGCACGATGGTCGGGTATTTTTTGACTTTTCTAAAGATATGTTTTCGGATGACCTGGCGCACCTGCCCCTCGAGCATCCTACCGTCTTTCAAAAGCTCCTCCTTGACGTTGCTTAGATACTGTTCCAGCACGCCCTCCATCTCTTTTCTAAACTCGCCGTCTTGCTTATCGCCAACCAGACCGTAGCTGATAACGCGAGGTTTATTTATGAGCTTAGCGCCGTGGCGGGAAATTTGCGCGATGATCATCACGACGCCCGCTTCAGCCAAATTTTGCCTATCGATCACGACGTCATCTGAAATTTGCTTGTTGATTTGGTTATCGATAAATACCTTGCCCGTTTTTACCGTCTTGGCGCGCTTCATATATTTTTGGCAAATTTCTATCTGATCGCCGTCGCTCATCAGATAGATGTTTCGCTCGTCCACGCCGCAGGCTACGGCCGTTTCTTTATGCTTTGCGATGTGGTTGTACTCGCCGTGGACGGGGAGGAAAAATTTAGGCTTTATTAGGCGCAGCATCAGTTTTTGCTCCTCTTGCGCCGCGTGACCGCTCACGTGTATCTCGCTAAAGTCCTGATACGCGACGCTAGCGCCTGATTTGATGAGAAAATTTAGCACCGTAGAGACGCTGCTTTCGTTGCCGGGGATTGCCTTTGAGCTGATGATGATCTGATCGGTCGGCTTTATCTTTATATATTTGTGCTCGTCGGTAGCCATGCGGTATAACGCGCTCATCGTCTCGCCCTGAGAGCCGGTGGTGACTATCAGCACCTCGTTATCTTTAAATTTACCGACTTCGTTAGCATCGATAAAAATTTTCTTATCGAGTTTGATATAGCCAAGCTCCATCGCCGTGTAGAGGTTGCGCTCCATACTACGGCCGATGACGCAGACCTTGCGGTTGTATTTTAGCCCCCAGTCGATCGCCTGATAGACGCGGTGGATGTTGGAGCTAAACGTGCTCATTATCACGCGGCCTTTGGCTTTTGAGAAAATCGCGTCAAAGGTCTTGCCCACGCTACTTTCGCTTTTAGTAAAGCCCTCTCTGTAGCTGTTCGTGCTATCGCTCATGAGGCACAGTACGCCGCGCTCACCGTAGTATGCGAGCCTGCCAAGGTCTGTTGGGTAGCCGTCGATCGGCGTGTGGTCGATCTTAAAATCGCCAGTATGGATGATGGTGCCCGCCTTTGTCGTGATGGCTAGCGCGCTAGCGTCGATGATAGAGTGGGTGATATGTATCCACTCGACCTCAAAGTCTCCTATCAAATACGGCTTGCGCTTTTCGACCGAGCGAAAAAGCGAACGCTCCTGTTTTAGCCCGTGCTCTTCAAATTTATTATTTATCATACCGAGCGGTAGCGGCGTGGCGTAAATCGGAAATTTAAACTCTTTATAAAAGTAGGGCACCGCGCCGATATGATCCTCGTGGGCGTGCGTGATGACAACGCCTTTTATCTTGTCTTTTATCTTGCGTACGTAGTCAAAGTCGGGGATCAGGATATCCACGCCATGCATACTCTCGCTAGGAAAGCTCATGCCGATATCGACGATGATCGCGCTCGTGTCGGTCTCAAATATCGTCATATTTCCGCCTATCTCGCCCAACCCACCAAGAGGCGTGACTCGAATCCTGTGATCGGTCGAGTTTAGGTATTTCATCGGTTCGAGGCGCAGTTCATGGACGGCCTTGTTTGCCTCCATAGACGCGGCGATATCTTGCTGCCACTGCTCGTTTCCGTTTAGCTTAGCGGGTAAATTTTTCTTCGGCTTTCTCTGCTTTTTCGGTTTAGCTTCGCCCGTTTGATTTTCGGCGTTAGCGGTTTGTTTGTTAGCGTTTTTATTATCGTTTTGCGTGCTATTTTGAGAGTTTTGTTTGTTGTTTTTACTGCGATTTTTTTTGCCGTTTTGTTTGTTAGCGTTAGCTTGCTCGCCGTTTTGCGCGTGCTGTTCGCCGCCGTCAAAAGGCCTGTCTCTTATACACATCTC
>CAUUAH010000151.1:0-4446 GCA_963542985.1 uncultured Campylobacter sp.
GGCGGTTAAATTTGCTCGGCAGTCGGTCGCAAATTTGGCAGGTTGAATAGAGTCGTCGAAACTGTGCGGCGACAAGGCAAATTTGCCGATATCAAAACCGCAAATTTTAAACTAATTTAAATTTATTTGCTCTCTTTTTCCAGGTAGAAAATCTTAAAAAATAAATCTCGCAACAAGACGACCGATAAAAACAGTCCAAGTAAAGAGAAAAAAAGTTGAAAAACCGTTATGACGGCAAATATTTCAAATTTTGTATCAAAGGTTATCTTGATACGAGTTCCATCGCGTAAAATTATGCCGTCTACGCCTACGCAACCAAAGAAATAATCATATATAATAAATGCGCTAAGCATAAGACCAAGCATCGACATCGGCCAGCTTATGATCGGTGCTTTCCGTCTATCGGAAATAACGAATAATACACTCAAGATTATCGCCAGTAGCAGCCCAAGCACCCACATATAGCTCGCATAAAATTCTATCTCTTGCTTAAACGGGCTTATGTTGCTAAAAATTTGGATATTTGGAAAGATGTGTTTCGCAGCCGCTACGAAATCGCGGCAAATTTTGCAACTAGATAATATATCCTCGAGGATGATAAAAATTCCGAAAGAGGCGACGACATAAGCGATAAAAATGTTTTTAAGAAACTGCTCTTTTGTGTTTTTGACGGTTTGGTCGCGAGTTTATTTTGCGATACTCGCCTTATGGTTTCAAATTTTATTTTAGTCGTTGCTAAATTTGACCATACGGCAGCCTTAACCGCCGCAAAGTCAAATTTCAAATTTACGCCAAATTTGAGCAAAT
Organism: uncultured Campylobacter sp.; assembly: GCA_963542985.1. Taxonomy (GTDB): domain Bacteria; phylum Campylobacterota; class Campylobacteria; order Campylobacterales; family Campylobacteraceae; genus Campylobacter_A. The sequence continues at coordinate 808 of CAUUAH010000151.1, forward strand.
CACGCTACGATGTTTGGAAACTCAAACACCGTTTTTCCGCTTTTTATCGTGATTACCGCCGCGCCTTTTAGCGTCTTGCCTAGCAGCGGGGAGTTTTGGGATTTTGATTTATTTAGGTTTTTGTCGTAGAGATACTCAAAACCCGGATCGATTATCGTGATGTCGGCGAGATAGCCCTCCGCGATCACGCCTTTGTCTTTTAGTTTTAAAATTTTAGCCGCGTTATAAGACGTCAGAGCCGCCATTTTCTCGTAGTCTATCACGCCGTCTCTTACTAGATCTAGCGTCATAGGCACGAGGGTTTGCAGGCCAAGGATACCGAAAGGCGCCTTGTCGAATTCTAAAAATTTCTCGTCGTTATGGTGTGGGGCGTGGTCGGTGACGATGACGTCGATTAGGCCGCTTTTTAGCCCCTCTCTGATCGCCTCTACATCTGATCTGGTGCGAAGCGGCGGCGACATTTTAAAGTTCGTATCATATCCTAGTAGCTCGTCCTCGGTGTAGGTAAAGTGGTGCGGAGTCGCTTCGCAGGTCACGTTTATGCCGGCTGCGCGAGCCTGCGCGATGAGTTTTAGCGACCACTCGGAGCTAACGTGCGCGATGTGGATATGGCCGCCGGTTAGCTTGGCTAGCAGTAGATCGCGCGAGACCATGATTTCTTCTTGCTCGCGCGGCATGCCTTTGATGCCTAGTATCGCTGAGACGCGGCCTTCGTTCATGTGGCCGCCACGGCATAGCGAGCAGTCCTGGGAGTGGTTGATGACGAAGCTACCGAAGTGCTTTGAGTACTCAAGCGCGTATCTCATCACGTCGCTGCTAGCTACGGGCAGGCCGTCGTCGCTAAACGCCACTGCGCCCGCCTCGGTCATATCGCCCATTTCTACGCACTTTTTGCCGTCCATCTTGCTTGTTATCGCGCCGATTGGTAGCAAATCGATGAGGCCGCGGGCTCTAGCTTTAGCTACCATATCGCGCGTGACGACGGCATTGTCGTTTACGGGGTTTGTATTTGCCATCGGGCAGCAGGTGGTAACGCCGCCGGCGACTGCGGTTTCAGAGCCTGTGTTTATATCGTCTTTATACTCAAGGCCTGGGTCGCGAAAATGCACGTGCATATCGATTAGGCCCGGCATTACTAGCTTGCCGCTAGCGTCTATTATTTTATCGGCCGCTGGTTCGTCTGCGGTGATTAGAGCTATCTTGTCGCCGTCTATTAGGACGTTTGCTTTTTTCGAGCCGTTGTGATTTACGATCGTGCCGTTTTTGATGAGAATTTTCATTTTGCGCCTTTGTTTTTGATGAGAGTATCTAGGATCGCCATCCTGACGGCGACGCCGTTTTCGACCTGATTTAGCACGTGCGAGTAGCGCGGATCGTCGGCTACGTCGGAGTTTATCTCGACGCCGCGGTTTATCGGGCCGGGATGCATGATCATGACGCCATCTTTGGCATATTTCATTTTGCTAGCGGTTAGGCCAAAAAATTTGGAGTATTCGCGTACGGACGGAAATGCTATCTCATCATCCTGACGCTCGAGCTGGATACGTAGCATGATGATGACGTCAGAGTCCTCGATCGCCCCTTGCATATCAGTGCAAATTTGACAGCCAAAAGCTTCCATACCCGTTAAAAACATCGGCGGACCAAAGAGCTTAACCTTGGCTCCGAGCGTTTTTAGTACGTAGATGTTTGAGCGAGCTACGCGGCTGTGAAAGATATCGCCGATGATGGCGACAGTGAGATTTTCGAGACTACCGCGATTTTCCAGTATAGTAAAGAGATCAAGCAGCGCTTGGCTAGGGTGCTCGTTTAGGCCGTCGCCCGCGTTTACGACGTGAGCATCGGTATTTTCGGCGATAAATTTAGCCGCACCCGAGCTGTAGTGGCGCACGACTACGATGTCCGTTTTCATCGCAACGATGTTGTGGACGGTGTCGATGAGCGTTTCACCCTTTTTGGTGCTGGAGCTTGAGGCGGTGAAATTTATAGCGTCGGCTCCGAGGCGCTTAGCCGCGATCTCAAAGCTCGTCCGCGTCCTAGTCGAGTTTTCGAAAAAGGCGTTTACGGTCGTTTTGCCGTAGAGCGACTTGGCTTTTTTGGTCTCGGAGTTGTTTAGCGCCTTAAACTCCTTGGCTAAATTTAGGAAATGGTAAATTTCGTCTTTGGTTAAATTTGCAGCGGTTACGAGGTCTTTTTTGGTATAGCTCATCCGTTTTTTTCCTTAGAAAGATAGAGTTAAATCAAAAGAGCGATATTACCCCGTTTTTACTTAAGATTTAATTTTGTAGCTTGCTAAACTCCGCGCCCAGACGCTCTCTAATCTCGTCGCCCGCCCGCTCGCCGTCTTTGAAATTTTCCGTGACGAGATCGTCTAGGCGGCTAAGCACCTCAAAGAGCTCGCTTTCCCATTTGTCGGGGTTTCTAGCGGTGTTCATCGTCTCGATAAACGTTAGCTTCTTGCTCATCTCGCTTAGGCTTTCTAAAAATTTTTCTTTGAGATCCTCGTTTTTTAGGGCATCGTCATAGAGCGCTTTCATCTTTAGCTCTCTTAGCTCGCCGTTAATGATCTCGCAAAAATCCTTGTACTTTTGCACCGAAATTTGACGTACGGCCTCTGGGGAGTTATTTGCTAAAGTGCCGTTCTCGTCGATCTTTCTCGTTATTTTTTGTATTTGCGTGTAGAGCACGAGCACGGCTACGACGCAGATGACGGCGTAAAATGCGATAGATGACATTGTTTTTCCTTTTTTGATTTAAATTTGCGGTTATACTGAAATTTTGCTTTTTTTGTTATAAATCGCGCTAAAGCTAACCACCGCCAGCGCGCTCCAGATCAGCAAAAACGACAGCGCCTTAAGCGCGCTAACTTGCTCGCCGTAGTAAAAAACGGCAAGCAAAAGCTGCATCGAAGGCGAGATATACTGCAGGTAGCCGATCGTGCTCAAATTTAGCCTAGTAGCCGCCGAGTTAAAAAGCAAAAGCGGCACTACGGTCGCAGGCCCGCAAAGAGCGATCAAAAGCCCAAACCACGAAAAACTAAAGTGGTTTTGCTCGCTAGCCGCGACGAAAAATAGCGCGACGAGGGCGATAGGAGCTATGAGCGCGGTTTCGACGAAAAGCCCTTCCAAAGAGGGCACGCTAAGGCGTTTTCTGATAAGCGAATAAAATCCAAACGTGATAGGCAAAATGATAGATATGATAGGTAGGCCGCCCGCGTCGTAAATTTGCACTCCGATAGCGACAAAGACGATAGCGATGGCAAATTTGCCTGCGCGCGATAGCTTTTCTTTTAAAATCAGCACGCCAAGGAGCATATTTACGAGCGGATTTATGAAGTATCCCAGGCTAGTTTCCACGATTTTTCCGATATTTACGGCGTAGACGTATATCCACCAGTTTGCGGCGATGAGAAGCCCCGTGACAAATAGCCAAAACGTAGTTTTTTTGTTACTTAAAATTTTCTTTGCGGCGCCTAGTTTGCGGCCAAATTTGAGTAGTAAAAACAAAAGCAGTACTGACCAAACGATACGGTGAGCGACGATCTCGGTGGCCGAAAGCGCGCTGAGTTGTTTAAAATAAATAGGAAAAATGCCCCTGTCTCTTATACACATCTGACGCTGCCGACGATCTTACGCGTGT
>CAUUAH010000152.1:0-4391 GCA_963542985.1 uncultured Campylobacter sp.
AGCGTAGGTTATGGCTGCGGGCATATATTCGTTCGCTTCGCAGCTAGCAAAGCCAAACATTATGCCCTGATCGCCTGCTCCGATCTCGCCGCCTTCTTGATCGACGCCTTGGTTTATATCCGCGCTTTGCTGATTTACGCAGACTTTTATCTCGATGTCGTCAGGGTGCAGGCACTGCTCTTTCGTAAATTTAGACTTGCCATCGTAGCCGATTTTGGCTAGCGCGTTTTTAACGATACCCTCATAGTCTTTGAAGCTTAACTTGACCTTTGAGTTTATCTCGCCGCCTATTATAATGTTTTTACCCGCGACAAAAACTTCGCTAGCGACGCGACCGTTTGGATCTTGCATCAAGATCGTATCGACGATACTGTCGGCGATGATGTCGGCGCATTTATCCGGGTGGCCCGGGCTCACAACCTCTGAAGTAAATAAATACATGCTTTTCCTTTATGAAAATTAATCTCGCAATTGTAACATTTCATAATAAAATTCAAATTAATCTCGCTCAAAGCTTGTAAATTCCGCGTAAATTCGGCTATAATCCTAAACTAATATTAAATTTTAAGGCAAGGACACTAGAATGTTTAGCAAACTGGCAAAAAAGTTCGCCGACGGAAATTTGATCGTTCAAATTTTAATCGGCATAGCTCTAGGCGCCGTTATCGGCTTTTGGACGCACTATCAGGCGGCTCCTTATAACGAGCTAATCGCAAAAGGCGTGAGCGACGCAGCGCAATTAGCCGCAGCAAAAAAAGACCTAACCGACGTGGCAAATTCGGTCGCTAACTCCATCGCCGTTTTGGGTAACCTCTTCGTCGGCGCGCTTAAAGCTATCGCGCCTATCCTAGTTTTCGTACTAGTTGCGACATCTATCATCGTAAAAGAATTCGGCCACGCAAAAGGCATGCAAAAGGTAGTTACGCTTTACCTAGTCGGCACTTTTCTAGCTGCCGTAGTTGCGGTCGTAGCAAGCTTTCTTTTCCCGATGGAGCTCGTGCTAAAAGGCGTCGAGAGCGCAAATATGAGTGCCCCGCAAGGCATCGTAGACGTCTTAAAAGACCTCATCTTTAAGATGGTTCAAAACCCTATCAACGCGCTTTCTAGCGGCAACTACATCGGCATCATCACTTGGGCTGTTGGCGGCGGTATCGCGATGAGATTTTGCACGCAAGAAACCAAAAAAGTATTTCAAGACGTTAGCGACGGCGTGACTAAAATCGTTAGATTTATCATCCGCCTTGCTCCGTTTGGTATTTTTGGTCTAGTTACTATCAGTATCCACGAGACGGGCTTTGAAGCGCTTGCGGGCTACCTAAAACTAATCCTTGTTCTAGTAGGTGCGATGGCTTTTGTTTCCTTCATCGTTTACCCTGCAATGGTATTTGTAGTTACCAAGAAAAACCCTTATCCGCTCGTTATGACTTGCGTCAGAGAGAGCGCGGTTACGGCGTTTTTCACTCGCTCATCGGCGGCAAATATCCCCGTAAATATGGCGCTTTGTAAAAAACTAGGGCTAAAAGAGGAGCTATACTCGATCTCTATCCCGTTAGGAGCCACTATAAACATGGGCGGAGCGGCCGTAACTATCGGCATCTTGGCGCTTGCAGCGGTAAACTCGATCCCGTCTATCACCGTCGATTTTGGCGACGCGCTACTGCTTTGCTTTATCTCAGCCCTTGGCGCGTGCGGAGCTTCAGGCGTTGCGGGCGGTTCGCTACTGCTAGTGCCGCTTGCTTGCGCGCTATTTGGTATCGGTAACGACATCGCGATGCAGGTTGTCGGCGTAGGATTTATCATCGGTGTGATACAAGACTCGGTAGAAACAGCCGTAAACAGCGCGTCTGACGTACTTTTCACCGCCGTAGCCTCAGAAACCGTAGAGTAAATTTAAGGTCGCAAAATGAACGTTTGGGACTTGACCCCGCTTTTTAAAAACGAAAAAGAGCTGGAGAGTTCGGCTCTTTCGCTACAAAGCAAGTGCGAAAAATTTGAGGCGAAATACTCGGATAAATTTTTAAATTTAAGCGACGAGGAGTTTTTTGCCGCGCTTAACGAATATGAAAATTTGCTAGAAAACATCGCTCGCGTGCAAATTTACGTGAGCCTAGTTTTTTCAAAAGACACCTCAAAGGGCGCGTTTTACGCCAAATTTGACGAGCTAAGCTCAAAAGCGCAAAACCATCTACTCTTTTTCGAGCTTAAATTTAACGAATTTGACGAGGCTCGCCAAAACAAAATCATCGCTAAAAGCCCGAAACTAGGCTACTATCTAAACAATATCGCAAAAGAAAAAGCCCATCAGCTAAGCCTAAAAGAGGAGCAAATTTTACTGCGCACGGCAAATACGGGCGCGGAGGGCTTCTCGCGGCTTTTTGACGAGACGCTAAGCGCGCTCAAGTTTAAATTTAAAGGCAAAATGCTGGGCGAAGAGGAGATCCTATCTAAGCTTCACAGCCCCGACCGAGCCGAGCGAAAAGCGGCCGCAAAGAGTCTCTCTGGCGGCCTAGCGCCGCAGCAGCATCTGCTTAGCTACATCTATAATATGATAAAAACCAGCCTAAAAACTAGCTGTGAGCTGCGAAAATTCGACCTACCCGAAAGCCCGCGGCATTTTTCAAACCAAACGACCAAAGCCAGCGTAGACGCGCTCATAAAGGCCGCCGAGACGAGCTTTGATCTGCCTATTAAATTTTACGAGAAAAAGCGCAAAATTTTAGGCTTTAGAAAACTTTACGACTACGATAGATACGCGCCGCTGGGCGAGAGCAAAAGCGTTTATAAATTTGAAGAGTGCAAAAAAATCGTACTCGAGACCTTTGCCAAATTTAGTCCAAAATTCGGCGATATAGCCGCTCGCGCGTTTAAAGAAGGCTGGATCGACGTATATCCTGCGCAAAATAAACGAGGTGGCGCCTTCTCGCAATCAGGCGTCGCAAAGGCTCATCCTTACGTACTTTTAAATCACACCGACGAGAGGCGGGATCTTTTTACCCTAGCGCACGAGCTAGGTCACGCCGCGCATCAAAATCTAGCCTATGAAAGCGTAGGATTTCTAAACGCCGACACGCCGCTAACTACGGCGGAGACGGCATCGGTGTTTTGCGAGATGCTGGTTTTCGATCACGTCAAAAGCACGCTAACAGGCAAAGAAAAAACCGCCCTACTCGCAGGCAAGATCGAGGATATCTTCGCCACGCTTTATCGCCAGATAAACTTCACGACCTTTGAGCGCCGAGTTCACGCGCATGATGGCGAGATCAGCGCCGAGGAGCTAAATAAAATTTGGCTAGAAGAGAGCGCAAAAATGTTCGGAAAAAGCGTCGCGCTAAACGACTACTACAAAATTTGGTGGAGCTACATCCCGCACTTTATCCATACGCCGTTTTATTGCTACGCCTACTCGTACGCACAGCTTTTGGTGCTGGCGATTTTCGGACTTTATAAAAGCGGCAAATGCGAAAATTTCGTGCAAATTTACACCGAGTTTTTAAGCGCGGGCGGCTCGCGCTCGCCAAAAGAGCTGGTCGGGATGTTTGGCTTTGATATCGAGGACGCGGCGTTTTGGCAGATCGGCATAAACGAGGTTAGAAAGCTAGTGGAGGAGTTTTGCCAGGAAGCGTAGCGAGCGCAAATTTGACTAAATTTGAGAGCTGAGACGGCTGCGAATTTGACGCTAAATTTTGCGTTTAATTTAAGGTCAAATTCGGCGCCGCGATAGACGGCAAAATTTAAAAAGGCACAAAAGGAGGCAAAATGCTTGATGAGATTTTAGACGACGAGAGATTTGCGGCGATGATGAAGGAGCACGTTTTTGAGTGCGTGGAGTATCTGCTAAAAAACGACCGCTCCTTTTCGGCGATGGCCAACCTTGATCTAGTCAAATTTAGCCCCGAGTTGCCGGAGTATATTATGAGCACTTTTACGGCTCCCGTTATAGTCTTTACGCTTGCGGGCTATACTTTTAGCAGCGCCAAACTAACTCCGGAGGAGCTGAGCTTCGAGGCTGGCTTCGGTAAGGAAAATTTCGCCAGCGTCGTTAGCTTTCCGCTTGGAGCGATCGTTCAAATTTTAGTAGAAAATAGTCCGATCTTGGTAAATTTTTCCATTTACAAATCCCAAAAAAATCAGCTCGAAAAGTCGATGTCGGCGCTAATGTCAAACCCAAACAATAAAGATCTATTTAAAAAGTGAGCAAACTTTTACCCGCCGTTTTGCTCACGCTGTTTTTATAGATTTATTTTATGCGCATTTCCTTGATTCGAGCCGTGCGATATTAGTTTTGCAGGAGCAGACGGCTTTATAGCGCTTACTGCGCTTTGCGTTTGATTTTTGTCAGATACAGGCCTGTCTCTTATACACATCTGACGCTGCCGACGATCTTACGCGTG
>CAUUAH010000153.1:0-4368 GCA_963542985.1 uncultured Campylobacter sp.
AGATCTACACGCGTAAGATCGTCGGCAGCGTCAGATGTGTATACGAGCCAGGCCATCATCGGAGCGGGGACGTGGGGTAGCGCGCTTTTTCATGCGCTTTCGCAAAGAAACGACTGCGTTATCACCTCGCGCAGGCAGCTTGAGGGTTCGCATTTTGTGAGCCTAGACGAGGCGCTAAAGCGCGATCTGCTCGTCGCCGCCATACCTTCGCAGTCCGTTAGCGGCTGGCTAAAAGAGCATTTTAAAAACTTTGGACAGAAAATTTTGGTCGCCTCAAAGGGTATTGAGACTTCGAGTTTGCGATTTTTAGACGAGATTTACGAGCAGCATGTAGATGCGGCAAATTTGGCCTTTTTATCGGGTCCGAGCTTTGCCAAAGAGATACAAAACGACCTTCCGTGCGCGCTCGTGATAAACTCCAAAAACGAAGCCCTAGCACGCGAGATTTCGGAGCTTTTCCCGCAAAATATCAAAGCCTACGCTAGCAGCGATGTTATCGGTGCAGAGATCGCGGGTGCCTATAAAAACGTCATCGCTATTGCGGGCGGTATCTGCGACGGACTCGGGCTTGGCAACAGCGCTCGCGCCAGCCTCATCTCGCGCGGACTCGTGGAGATGGCGAGATTTGGCGAGTATTTCGGCGCGCAGCATCAGACGTTTTTGGGTCTTAGCGGCGCGGGCGATCTATTTCTTACGGCTTCATCGGTGCTCTCGCGCAACTACCGCGTAGGCTTGGGGCTTGCTAAAAACGAGAGCCTTAATAAAATCCTAAACGATCTAGGCGAGGTCGCAGAGGGCGTGGACACCTCCTACGCGATAGAAAAGATCGCTGCTAGCAAAGGCATCTATACGCCGATAGTAAACGAGGTTGCGGCGATGCTACGCGGCAAAGATGTGCAGGAAAGCTTGAGGGATCTACTAAGTAAAAAATAAAATTTGGCTAAAAAGCGCATTTTGCGGTGCAGGTAAATTTGGTTTGTATGACCGTTATTTGTCTGCTTTGGGCTTAAATTTTAAAAACTCCAATCCTGAACGAATTTTGTTCGCAAATTTTAAAAAAGTTAAATTTGGTACGATGTTTGCCCACTCTGTTTATATCGTTTTTGCTAGCAAAGAAAAATAAAAACAACAATATCCATACCGCCCAAACATAAATATCAATCAAGTAAGAGTATTGCCAAAGCCTCCAAGATCAAGTTTGCGTTAAAAATTTTCCTTAACAGTTGTTTGATCGTTTTTTAAGCTCTCTTTTTTTGTAACAAATTTGTAGATTTCAAATTTTGTCGCTTTAGTCCGCCCAAACCGTGCTAAGAGTCCTTAAATTTATCCAAAATAGTGTAAAATCCGCAAAAACAAAAAGGAAAAATATGAAAAAATTTATCGCCGCGCTTTTTTCGGCGCTATTTTTGGTGGGTTTGCCGACCGCGTTAAACGCCGCCGATGCGCAAGCGCAAGAAAAACCGACGCTTCGCAAAATGATAGCCCAAATGATAATGGTAAGCTTCAACGGCTCTGATCCCAAAACCGCCAAAGAAGCCGTCTCGGAGGCTAAATATCAGCGTTTTGGCGGCGTGATGCTGCTGGGCAAAAATATCTCGGACAAAAAGAACCTCAAGGCGCTAACAAGCGCGTTTAAAGAGGCGCAAAAAGGCATTTTTATCGCTATCGACGAGGAGGGTGGGCAGATCACGAGATTTAAGGATAAAAGCGGGTTTGAGATCTTTATCTCGGCGCAAAAAGTAGCAAAAACGCTTGATCTGGGCGCTGCGGGCGAGCTTTACGCTAAGATGGCACAGCAGCTAAAAGACGTCGGCGTAAACGTAAATTTCGCTCCCGTAGCCGACGTTCTAAATCCAAAATCCACGATCATCGGATCGCGCGGCAGGGCGTTTAGCGCCGATATAGACGAGGTTTCGCTGTATGCGAGCGAGTTCATGAAGGCTTCGCAAGCTCGCGGCGTGATAGCGGCGATGAAGCACTTCCCCGGCCACGGTAACGTCGAAGCCGACAGCCACACTGCCAAGGTCGTGATCGAAAAATTCGACTATACCGAGCTTAAGCCGTATTTTGACGCAGTTCGCAAAAATGAAGCCAAAATGATAATGGTCGGCCACATCTACCTCATGCAGCGCGACTCCGAGCTGCCGGCCTCGCTCTCGCCGGCGATCATCGACGGCTTGCTGCGCGGCGAGCTCAAATTTGACGGCGTAGTCATCAGCGACGACATGCTCATGGGCGGACTAAAGGACTTTACGCTGCAAGAAAGAGTGATAAACTTTATCAACGCAGGCGGCGACGTGATGCTCTTTAGCGACTACAAGATAGACGGGCGCAGGACTGCGGAGCTCGTCACGCAGCTAGTCGTAGACGCAGTTGGCGCCAAGCAGATACCAAAAGAGCGCATCGAGGAGTCCTACGAGCGGATAATGAAGCTAAAAAATAGCATAAAATAGGCTAACTGTAGGGCAAATTTGAGCTTTTGCGCTGAGTTTATTTTGCGGTTAGTCGGTCTGCGCGGCGACTGAAGTCAAATTTGCCTTTTTGTCTCTTTTTGTAAATTTAAGTTCAAATTTGAAGACATTTTAAATTTGAACTTAAATTTATCGCCCAAATTTTACTGGCTAGCTCGCCAAACCCACACCGCTTTGATGCAAATCGCCGCTTAAAAACCGACTGAAATACCCCCGCGGACAAAAATCAAATTTACGCCTAACAAGTCGGCTCGCAAAAATCAGCATTAAATTTATCATTATTCGGCTCAGATTTAAGCTTTTAAAGTTAATCTTGATGTATAATATATCTTTAAGAAAAATAATAAAAATCCCAAATTTAAGGAGCAAAAATGGACGAGGTAGCAGCAAAAGTCGAAGCGCTAAAAGACGAAATGGTGAAAAATAGGCGATTTTTTCACTCGCATCCCGAAACCGGATTTTTCACGTTTTTTACGACGGCAAAGATCGCTAGCGAGCTAAAAAAGCTCGGCTACAGCCTAAAAATGGGACGCGAGATAATGAAACCCGAAGCTAGGGCAGGTCTTGGCAGCGAGAAAGATAAAGAGAAGTATCTAGAACGCGCAAAAAGCCTGCTAAGCGCCGATGAGCGAGAGTTTTTACCCGTGATGGAGGATGGGCTAACGGGCGTGGTGGCTGAGATTGATACGGGCAGGCCGGGCAAGACGCTTGCGTTTAGATTTGACATCGACGGCGTGGACGTGACTGAGAGTAAGGATGAGACGCACAGACCGTTTAAAGAGGGCTTTAGAGCCGATATAGACGGCATCACGCACGCCTGCGGGCACGACGGGCACATCACGATCGGCCTTGCGATGGCTAAACTCACCGTGCAAAATTTGGACGATTTTAAAGGCAAATTTAGATTTATATTTCAAACCGCCGAGGAGGGCACCAGAGGCGCCGTGCCGATGGAGCAAGCAGGCGTGCTAGAGGGCGTGGACTACCTACTGGGCGGTCATATCGGCTTTCAGGCAAAGACTAGCGGCGGCATCATCTGCGGTACGAACAAGCTTCTTGCGACATCGAAATTTGACGTAAATTTCACTGGTAGATCGGCTCACGCAGCTGGCGCTCCGCAAGAAGGGGCAAACGCTCTGCTAGCCGCAGCCCAGGCTGCTCTAGCCATGCACGGTATTACGCGCCATGCCGATGGCGTCACGCGCATAAACGTGGGCGTATTACGAGCGGGCGAAGGCCGAAACGTCATCGCGCCAAACGGCTACATCGCCTGCGAAACGCGCGGCGAAACGACCGAGCTAAACGAATTTATGTTTCAAAAATGCATGGATATCGTCGCGGGCGTCGCGCAGATGTACGGCGTGCAGTACGACGTGAAGCTAACCGGCGGCACGAGCGGCGGCGATAGCAGCGAGGAGATCACGGACATCTACGAGCGCGCGGCGCGTCAGTCGCCTTTTATTAAGGACGAGCTCATAGTGCGGGATCTAAATTTCGGCGCTTGCGAGGATTTCGCGCACTTTATGCACGCCGTGCAAAAAGCAGGCGGCAAGAGCGGCTATCTGATGATCGGCACCAAGCTCGCCGCTGGGCATCACAACGGCGCATTTGACTTTGACGAGAGCGCGCTGCTATCGGGTACGGACGTGTTTTTACGCTCGGCGTACGCGATAAACGGCAAGGACGCGTGAGGCTAAATTTGAACCGAATTTGACGAATTCGCGTCGCTTGCGGTCGGCTTGATCGGTTTTTTATCATCGATCGAGCCGACGTGGCGGCGTGGATTTATATTTTTTAGCTTTTAAATTTTGATAAATTCGGCGGTTAAATTTGCTCGGCAGTCGGTCGCAAATTTGGCAGGTTGAATAGAGTCTGTCTCTTATACACATCTGACGCT
>CAUUAH010000154.1:0-4355 GCA_963542985.1 uncultured Campylobacter sp.
TAAATTTAAAAATTTACACGCACGAGAATAAAAACTCGAACGAAAATAATTTAAAGCGGCGTATTTTTATATAAATAAAATTTCGCCGCTTTTTATATAATTCAAAAAATAGACGAGCCAGCGCGGTCAAAACAGCAAATTTTTATTCGCTTAAATTTAACCCAAAAGCATTTCGGCTAAAATGCCGATTTATTCATTCCTAAGCGTCTCAAGTACGTTTATCTGCGCGGCTTTTTTTGCCGGATAAAACGACGAAAACGCCACTATAACGACCGCTCCGACCAAAATCATAACAAGATCGATCAAAGATAACTCCATAGGAAGCTTCGCGCTACCGTAAACGTCTGCGGGCAAATTTACGATATCAAAGCTACCGAGCAACCACACGCCAAAGAGCCCGAGCACGAGTCCAAACACTATCCCGCCTCCGCCTATCGTGGCGCCGAGAGCAAAAAAGCTCTTTTTGATCTCGGCCTTGCTAGCGCCAAGCGAGAGCAGCAACGCAATCTCTTGGCGGCGGTTCATGACGGTCATTAGCAGCGAGCTTACGATATTTAGCGAGGCAACCAGGATGATAAGCATCAAAACGATGAAAAGCGCGCGTTTTTCAAGCGCCAGAGCGGAGAAAAAGTTACCGTTTTGTTGCCACCAACCGATTGCTTTTTGCCCCAGACGTAGCTCACGCGAGAGCTTTTCGATATCGGCGAACGGATCGTTTGAAAACACGTGTATACCGTCAAATTTGCCCTCGTCGTACTCTAGTATCTTGCGCAGCGCCTCCACGCTCGTGTAGAGGTAGCTTTTGTCGTAGGCCACAAGCCCCGAGCTAAACGAGCTCACGACGTCAAAGCGCTTCATTTTAGGCGTTAGAGCAAAGCCGCTCGGGTCATTTTTGGTAAAAATGAGCGTGAGTTTGTCATTTTCGTTTACCATCATCTCGTTTTTGACACCTTGCCCTACGAGCAGGCCGTATCCGTCTAGCTCGTGGTCTCCGAGCCCGGCCGATACAACAGAGTTTATCTGCTTTTCATCGGCCGAATTTACGCCAAAAAGCAGTCCGCCCTCGAAGCTATTTGCACCTTTGATGATAACTTGGCTCATGATGTACGGGCTAAATTTGAGATTCGGAAACTTCTGTTTTAGCTCGCTAACGTCGCTCTCGTCGATGTTACCTCGGATAGCGGAGAGGATCGTGATCGGGTAGTTCATAGTAAAAAGTTTGCGCTCAAACTCCTTATCAAAGCCGTTCATGATCGCCATCGCAACGATGAGCACCATGAGCCCGACGCCCACACCTAGAAACGCGAGGAGCGCTGAAAGCATGATAAAGGGCTGGGTTTTGTCAAACCGTAGATATTTGAAAAGTAGATATTTGGTTAGGCTCATTTGATTTTCCGTTGTTTAAATTTGGGCTTTGACTTGCTCGCTATTTTTGTTTCGCTTGATCTTATTTTAAATTTGCGCCAAGTGCGATCTAAAATTCAAATTTGTCTATGCGCACAAATTTGACGTCAAATTTTAAAACCACTTGCAAAAACTGGGCTATTTAAATTTACGTTACGATTCCGCGCCGCTATAAAAAGGCGGCAAATTTAAATGCTAAATTTAGCAAGCTGCCGCCAAAACGCCAAAGCTAAATTTTATCCCAATCCTCCGCAAAAGCTCCTTTTTTAGGGCCGCTCTTGCCGTGGCAGTCTTTGTACTTTTTGCCGCTTCCGCATGGGCACGGGTCGTTTCGCGATACTTTTTTACCAGGCCTTTCTTCGCTCTCAGGTGCACCGACGGTCTCGCTATCTTGAGCTTCTTGCGGCGCAGACTCACTAGGCTCGGAGAAGCTTAGGCGCACGGCCGTTAGCAGCTTGATGCTTTCAAATTTGATACGGCTAACAAGCTCCATAAAGAGATTAAAGCTCTCTTTTTTATACTCGGTTAGCGGATCTTTTTGATTGTAGCCGCGCAGTCCGATGCCGGTTTTTAGGATGTCCATCTGATATAGATGCTCGCGCCATGCGGTGTCTAACACCTGCAGGCAAAGCACCTTTTCTAGGTACTTACGCTGAACCTCGCCTATGACGCCCATTTTTTCTTCGTAGTCGGCTTCAAATTTAGCCGTTATTTTTTCAGCAAGCTCGGCATAGTCGAGATCTTTTAGATCATCTGGCTGCATGAATGCGCCGTTTGAGATTATCACGGAGCTTAGTTTTTCGAGATTGTATTCGCTCTTTGGCTCGCCTGCGTAAATTTCGGCCTGAGCTAGCAGATGCTCGACAAATTCGGCGCGATTTTGTTTGATCTTTTCGCCGACTTCGAAATTTGGATCAAGTAGCTCGTTTCTAAATTTATACACTGTTTTTCTCTGCTCGTTTGCGACGTCGTCGTACTCGAGGATGTGTTTTCGCGCTTCAAAGTGCAGACTCTCGACCTTTTTTTGCGCGTTTTCGACGGCTCTTGTGACCATTTTGGAGTCGATGCTTTCGCCCTCTTCGATACCAAGGCGCGTCATTATCGCCTTGATGCGGTCGCTGCCAAATATCCGGAGTAAGTTATCTTCAAGGCTTAGGTAAAAGCGGCTCACTCCCGGATCACCCTGACGTCCTGAGCGGCCTCGCAGCTGGTTGTCGATACGGCGGCTTTCGTGCCTTTCGGTGCCGATGATGTATAGACCGCCTAAGTTTCGCACCTCGTCGTCGATGCGGATATCTACGCCGCGTCCAGCCATATTCGTCGCGATCGTAACCGCTCCGCGAGCGCCTGCCTGAGCGATGATCTCGGCTTCTTTTTCGTGATTTTTAGCGTTTAACACGGAGTGCGGGATCTTTTCTTTTACGAGTAGGCTATGCAGCTTTTCGCTCTTTTCGATCGAGGCGGTACCCACGAGTACGGGCTGACCGCGATCGTGAGCCTTTTTGATCTCGTCGATCACGGCTTTAAATTTCTCGTTTTCGGTTTTGTAGATGAGATCGTTGTTGTCTTTTCTGATAACCGGCACGTTTGTCGGGATCGATACGACGTCAAGCTTGTAAATTTGCGAAAACTCGGTTGCCTCCGTCTGCGCCGTACCCGTCATGCCCGATAGTTTTTTGTAAAGTCTAAAGTAGTTTTGAAATGTAATATCTGCTAGCGTTTGGCTCTCCTCTTGGATCTTTACGCCCTCTTTGGCCTCTAGCGCCTGGTGCAAGCCCTCGCTAAATCTTCGTCCTTCGCTTAGTCTGCCCGTAAATTCGTCGACGATGACGACTTGCCCGTCGCGAACGACGTAGTGCACGTCTTTTTCAAAGAGATTGTGCGCTTTTAGAGCTTGGTCTAGGTGGTGGCTCAAAATCGCGTTTTCCATGTCGTAGAGATTTGCCACGCCAAAGAGCTTTTCGGCCTTTGAGATGCCTTCTTCGGTGATCGCTATCGTGCGGTTTTTCTCATCGACGGTGAAGTCGCCGGTGGCCTTTTCTTGCGGAGTCGCAGGCGGTTCGCCTCGCTTCATCTGGCGCGCGACTTCGTTTGCTTTGATGTAGCCATCTAGCGTGCGGTTTGTGGGGCCCGAGATGATGAGCGGAGTCCTGGCTTCGTCAATGAGGATACTATCGACCTCGTCCACGATGACGAAGTTATGCTCTCTTTGCACCTTGTCTTTGAAATCCATTTTCATATTGTCGCGCAGGTAGTCAAAGCCAAATTCATTATTCGTGCCGTATGTGATATCGCTGGCGTACGCTGCTTTGCGCGCTTCGTCGTCGTATTCGCCGCCTAATATCACGCCCACGCTAAGGCCTAGAAATTTATAAATTTCGCCCATTTGCGTCGCGTCGCGCTTAGCTAGATAGTCGTTTACGGTCACGACGTGCACGCCCTTGCCGCTCATCGCGTTTAGCACGACGGGCAAGCTTGCCACGAGGGTTTTACCTTCGCCCGTTTTCATCTCGGCGATCTTACCGTCGTTTAGCACCATGCCGCCGATTAGCTGAACGTCGAAATGGCGCATATTTAGCGTCCTTTTACCGACCTCGCGCACGATGGCAAATACATCGTCTAGCAGCTCGTCCTGACTCTTTTCGCCGTTTTGCACCTGCGCTTTAAATTCGTTAAATTTAGCCTTTAGCTCATCGTCGCTCATCGCTTGATATTTGCTCTCGAGCGAGTTTATGTAGGCGACTCGTTTGAAATATTTTTTTACTTCCCTGTCGTTTTTCGTACCGAATATCTTTTGCATAAACGCCGTTATCATTTTTAGCCTTTTTAAATTTTGTTAAAGCTTGGATTTTAACATTTTATTATTTAAACTTAGCTAGAATTTCGCCCGATAAAGGAAAATATATGAAAAAAATTTTAGCATTTTTGCTCTTTTGCGCCTCGGCTTTCGG
>CAUUAH010000155.1:0-4308 GCA_963542985.1 uncultured Campylobacter sp.
AGATGAGCGATAGTCTCGTGGGCTCGGAGATGTGTATAAGAGACAGAGCTTAAATTTCGCAACCTCTACGAGCTGCTCGTGTGCGTGATGTTAAGCGCGCAGTGCACCGACAAGCGGGTAAATTTGATCACGCCTTCGCTTTTTGAAGCATACCCGGACGTAGCAAGCCTAGCTCAGGCAAATCTTGGCAGCGTAAAAGCGCTCATAAGCTCCTGTAGTTTTTTTAATAACAAAGCCGAAAATTTGATCAAAATGGCAAAGAGCGTGATGAGCGAATTTGACGGCGAGATACCTACGACCGAAAAAGAGCTGATGAGTCTAGCTGGCGTAGGCCAAAAGACTGCTCACGTCGTGCTGATCGAGCATTTCGGATCAAATTTGATGGCGGTGGATACGCACGTCTTTCGCGTGGCGCACAGGCTTGGCCTTAGCCGGGGTAAGACGCCCGAAGCAGTCGAGCTTGATCTAACCAAAGCCTTTAAAACGCAGCTAAATACGCTTCATCAAGCGATGGTGCTTTTTGGTCGCTACACCTGTAAAGCTATCAAACCAAACTGCAAGGAGTGCTTTTTAAACGAGCTGTGTAGCAGTAAAGATAAGAATTTTCCTTAAAATTTTAGCCTACAAATGTGGGCTTAAATTTACGCACTTAAATTTGACGGAATTTTAAAATTTTGATTTTTGACAACTACGTTTATTATGAGATGTATTTTATAAAAATCACTGCAAATTTTAAAATCAAATTTGAATGCAAGAAGCCAGGGCTAAGTATCGCGAGATGATTTTGAAAGTTGTGCAGAAAATTTTAATCAAGACTGGGCATGTAGCCTGTCGTAGATTAAAATTTTCTAATCTCTTTAAAAAGCACTCGCGAGGCAAGCCACTAAATTTATTGCAACCTAGCGATTATGTTTCTCACTACCTCCGCCATCATCTCCACCGACGCTATCTCGCAGTGCTCGTTTACGGAGTGCGGCGAGTGAATGTTAGGTCCTATGGAGCAGGCTTGCAGCTCGGGCTGTTTTGCGACCAGTACGCCGCACTCAAGGCCAGCATGCACGGCGGCAAATTTCGCCTGCGGCTTTTGTTTTTGCAGTTCCTCAAGTACGAGATGCGCGAAGTCGCTGATGCACGGCGCCCAGTTCGCCGAGCGGTCGGTTACTCTCACATCAAAGCCCAGCGCGCTAGCTAGCGTAGCGGTCTCAAAGCCCAGATTTTCGAGCCCCTCGCGCTTCATCGCGCGTCCGAAAAAGTCAAACTCGATCACGCCCTCTTTTTGCTTAACCGTCGAGAGATTTATGCTTTCATTTACCATGCCAAGCTGCGTGTCGTAGCTGCGCACGCCCTGGGCAAAGGAGTTGATGAGCGCCAAAATTTTACCGCTATTTACCAGCACGTCCGCTTCGCCCTCGCCCAGGCTCTTTATCCACGCTAGGCCGCGCTGTGCCGGCTCATGCACGCACAGCGCCTTGCACACGGCGTTTGCGGGGATCGAGTTGCTCCTCTCGCCAAAATCCAGGCTAATAAGCTCACAGCCCTCCTCGGCTAGGAATTTCGCTAGTATCTTCGTTGCGTTTGAGATATTTTTGTGTATCTCGTTGCCCGAGTGGCCGCCGCTAAGCCCCGTGACGCCGATCTCGTAAATTTTACCACTCTTTTTGACGGTCTGTGCGCCGATTTTTGCGCTTACATTTATGCCGCCGGCGCATCCCAGCGTCACGCGGTCATCCTCTTCGCTGTCTAAATTTAGCAAATTTGGCGATAAAATTTTACCTTTAAAGGCGTTTGCGCCCACGAGCCCGACCTCTTCGTCGTTTGTAAATAGGCACTCTAAATTTGCAAACTCCCGCATTGCGCCCATCATCATCGCCACGCCGATGCCGTCATCAGCGCCCAGAGTCGAGTTTTTGGCTCTTAGTATGCCGTCCTCTTCGATGAGCTCCAAATGCGGCGCCGCACCCACGCAGACCATGTCGTAGTGGCTTTGCAGGCAGATTTTAGGCTCGCCCTTTACGGCGTGGATGTTGCCCGCCTCATCGACGCTCACGCTAAAGCCCTGAGAGCGCGCAAAATCCGCTAAAAACTCCCTCATCTGCTCTGTTTCGTAGCTACAGTGAGGAATTTTGCACAGCCTCTTAAAATCGTTCATAACCTCGTTTTTTTGCATATTTGCTCCTTAAATTTACTTAACTATCTCTCCCGTGTAGCCAGTCGTCGCCACCGCATCTAGCAGCTGCTTCTCGCTCACGCCGTCTTTCGTCTCGACGCGGGCGGTTTTGTCGTGCAGGCTAGCCTTGGCGCTGATGACGCCGTCCACCTGTAGCAGGGCTTTTCGCACCATCGCCGTACACAGCGGGCAGTGCATCCCATCGACTTTGATAACAAAATTTTGATTTGCAAACGCCACGCTTGCAAGCAGTAAAATAGATAGAATTTTATTCATAAATTTTTCCTAAAACTTCGGGGTATGATAGCAGAATAATCACAAAAACAGCTAAAAAAACGTAGATGAAGATCCATTTTTTGCGGCGATTTGCGATATCGCAAGATTTTGGCTTTTTGAAAAAATAAAACGCGCTCGCCGTAAAGCAGATCGCGGCAAGTGCGGTAAAATAGGGCCTTAGCTCGGTTAGACTCTCTATCGCCTCCGAGCTAAGTAGGCTAAACGAAGCGCCGAAAATCAAAAACAAAAGCGCGGGCAAGCAGCAAAGAGTCGCTGCCAGCGCGCTTGCAACCGACGCCAGAGCTAGCCAAAAGCCCTTCATTTGACCTCTTGCGACTTGTAGTCGTAGCTAAATTCTTTTGGAGAATAGTAATTTAGCACGTTGTCGTCCACTTCGCCGTAAGGATAGCCGAAGTTATTTAGCGGGAATTCCGCAGGTTTTGGCGATAGGACGAAGTCGCGCGCGTCGTTAAAGCCGATCCAGCACATCTCCCAGTTGCCAAATAAAAACTCGCGCACTTTAGCAAGCTTGCTGTCGTCGTTGCTTAGCTTCTCGCCTAGGCGCACCTTTGCAACGTCTGCAGGATCTACAGGGATCCAGCCATGTCCTTTTAGATAAAATTCCGCCCTGCAGTGCTGACCGCCAGAGATCGCTGTAAGGCCCTTTTCATCGGCCTTTCCCATCTCGTTTGAAAATCTACTCTGCCCTACTCTGATGCCAAAAATCTCGCGCGCAGGAATGCCTACGGCTCTGCAAAGCCCCACGAATACGGAGTTTATGTCGGTGCATTTGCCCACTAGCTTGCCGCTTTCAAGTATCGCTTTTACGTCGCCCGTGCCGCAGCCTAGGACGGTGTTGTCGCGCTGCATCGTGTTTGCCACCCACGTGTAGATCGCTTTTGCGCGCTCCAGATCGCCTTTTACGCCTTTAGTGATCTCCCCCGCTTTTTGCTTTACGATGCCGTCATTTGGGATGTGCTGAGTAGGTTTTAGATAAAATTCCGTTTCAGCGCTTAGCTTTTCGTTCGGGTTAAATTTAACCTTGTTAAAGTCGGTGTTTCGCTCAAAGGTCTCGACTCTAAATTTAACGCTAAGCGTCGGCTTTGCCACCTCGGCGTAGTCCACGTAAAGCGTCGGGATCGCGTCGTAGTTTACCGATGGATTGGCGAAATTACCGTCAAATTTGACGTCGCTAACGCTCTGATACTCTCTGATGAACGGCAGCGGTATCCACAGCCTGGTTTTCTTGCCCGCCTCTAAAATTTCGTGATTTAAAGTGAGGTCAAAAACCCTCTTGTTGCCCATGGCCTTGCCCTCGCCCAGAACAGTGCTCGGAGTTGCCATAACGGCGCCTAAAATCGCAGTGTTTCTTAAAAAATCGCGTCTTTGCATGAAATGCCTTGTATAAATATATAGTTGCCCCGCAACTCTTGGGCGGTATTTTACTAACGAAAGGCTAAATTTGGCTTTAAACAGCGGTATTTTCGCGTGTCGTTTGGGCGTGGTCAAATTTTGAATAATTTTTTAAATTTTACCGACCGAGACCTGCACCGCAAAAGTGCTAAATTTGGTTTAGTTAAATTTGGCGTTACGAGTTTGGCTTCCTAGCATAAAAACAACCGTTTGAGGTTGTTTTTTACTTTGTTGTGAAGGGGGTGGGGGATTAAATTGCGCTCTGCTTTGCAGTTGCGAGGCAAAGCCGAAGCAAAAGAGCTCCCTTTTGTATCCATCTCTCTCTTTTTCTTGGGTGGCGGAAGGAGTTTCTACTTACGGTCTGCTTGCAGCTACGAGCAAAGCGAGGTAGAGCGTCTCCCCTTCCTGTCTCTTATACACATCTCCGAGCCCACGAGACTATCGCTCATCTC
>CAUUAH010000156.1:0-4256 GCA_963542985.1 uncultured Campylobacter sp.
GATGAGCGCTAGTCTCGTGGGCTCGGAGATGTGTATAAGAGACAGGTGCAGGTGCGGGCTGTGTTTTTTCAAATTTACAGCCGCAAAATCGCAAACGCGATCAAAAATAGGCGCTTTTGTTTTGTATTTCATTTAAATTTACCCATTTTTTTATTTTAAAAATGTAAAATCTCGTTTAAAAACTTAAGGCTAAAAAATGACTGCGCTCCTCGTCGCCGAATACATCGGCATCGCCTCGGCAGCCACGAGCGGATTTATATTCGCGGTTAAGCGCGACTGCGACTGGCTGGGTATCTTTATTGCTGCGCTTCTAACCGCGCTTGGAGGCGGATTTATGCGCGACGCTATCGTCTCGCGCCCGCCGTATTCATTTACGCACTACGCTCCGTGCATCATCGTGATGGCGATGCTCTTTCTCTCGGCGTTTTTGCGCCTACACAAGCGAAGCGACATCGAGAAAAAATTCCTTTTCGTTACCACCGACGCCGTGGATTTGGTGAGCTTTTCTATCGTCGGAGCGATCGTGGCGCTACAGTTTGGCTACAACGTCTTTGGCGTCGTGCTACTCGCACTTTGCAACGGCGTAGGCGGCGGCATGATACGCGACGTACTGTTTAACGAGATCCCTTGGTGCCTAAAAACCGGGCTTTACGCGACTGTTAGCATCGTCGTGGGGCTGATTTATTTTGCGATGGATTATGCGGGATTTACAAGCGTGTTTTGGGTGATGGGGCTTTTTGCGTTTGGCGTCGTGTTTAGGCTTGCGGCGTATTATCTTGGCTGGCATTTACCGACATTGCAGAAGTAAAATTTGGCTAACTTTTTGCTGCGATGCGTTAAATTTGAGAATTTGCAAAATTTACGCGCAAGATATGAAAATACGGATCGGAGTTTATAACTAAAGAGATAAAAAGCTATGCTAAAAATGCGGTGGAAATTTTGCCAAAAGAAAGCGCTGATCGGCAAATAGTGCTAGGCGCGTCGAAATTTGAGGGACCACTGGATCTACCGCGAAGTGAGCCGTGGACAAAACTGGAAAAGTGGCGAGCCGATTGATTTTATAGTACAGATAAATTTTAGCGAAGTTTAGGGGTTGAAAAAATCGGCGTGGATAAAAAACGACGTCAAATTTGTCTTGCGTTTGTTGAGTAAAAACGGGGTCGGCGGCAGTCGCCAAATTTGGCTAAATCATGATTTTATTTAGCGGTAAATTTTAGCCAAGTTTTGAGCTAAATTTGAAAGCCTAATCCGCTTTTTGTAGTATCGCTGCGGCGATCGCAAAGCCGCCGTCGTGGCTAATGGTGATTTGCGCGTCTTTTAGGTTAAAATTTTCGATGATTTTTTCTGAAAGCTTTACTTTGGGGGCGTTTTTTTCGTCTTTGTAAATTTG
This sequence comes from uncultured Campylobacter sp., assembly GCA_963542985.1. Taxonomy (GTDB): domain Bacteria; phylum Campylobacterota; class Campylobacteria; order Campylobacterales; family Campylobacteraceae; genus Campylobacter_A. The sequence goes on from CAUUAH010000156.1 coordinate 1,391, forward strand.
AGCGTCAAAGAACGAAAACTCGGCTGAGATTCCGCAGCCAAGAGCTTTGCTGATAGCTTCCTTGGCTGCAAAAAATCCCGCTATCGTAGCGTCAGTTTTTGCGATATTTATCTCATCGTCATTCAAAAAATATCTCAAAAAATCCTCGCCTCGCCGCTCTTTAAGCCTTGAGATGCGCGAGATCGCTACGATATCTATGCCGATCATTGCACCACAAAGTCGGTAAAGTAGATATTTTTTATGTGACCGTCGGCCAAAACCTCGTTTAGACGGTCGACTATCTCGTCTTTTAGGCGGTTTTTGCCTTTTTGAGTGCTTACTTCTTCATACGTTTTAGATGAGAGGGTGGATACTATGATGTCCCTGATTAGCGGTTTTTTCTTGTCGATTTCAGGCGTTAGCGTCTCGGCGCTAAGCTCTAGATCTACTTTTGTTTTTAGGTATCTTGAGCCGCTTTCGCTAAGTAAATTTACGATAAACTGATCGAGCGGATAAACGGGTCCCATATTTATATAGTCGTTTGAGCGCTTGCCTGCCGTGTTTTTTGGCGCCGCTGATTGGACTTGCTCGGTTTGCGCTTGTGCTGTTTGCGTCTGTGTGGCATCGTCGTTGCCGCTCATTAGTAAAAATGCAAGCAATCCTCCGACCACCAAAAGTAGTATCAAAATAACGATGATTATGATTAGAACTAAGCTACTGCTTTTTTTGCTTTGCGTCTCTTCAGCCATCTATTCTCCTTAAAATTTTAGCTATAATTATATCTTAAATTTTTGAAAAATGAGAAGGCAATGGTACATAAAACAAATGCCGCGAGGTTTCTAGACGGCAAACATATCCCCTACGAGCTAGTCGAATACGAAGTGGACGAAAGCGATCTGAGCGCCGTTCATGTCGCTGCCGTTTGCGGCGAACAAATAGAAAAAATATACAAAACTATTGTCTGCGAATGCGAACCGAAAGGCTACGTCGTAGCGTGCATACAGGGTGATTTGAGCTTAAATTTAAAAGCTCTTGCAAGGCTAAGCGGGCATAAAAAATGCGAACTTTTAAATTTAAGAGAGCTTGAAAAAGTGACGGGATACATCCGCGGCGGTTGCTCGCCGATAGCGATGAAAAAGGCGTTCGAGACGTTTTTTGACGAGAGGATTTTAAAGCAAGATTACGTCTATGTAAGTGCCGGGGTGCGCGGAAAACAGATCAAAATCGCGCCTCAAAGCTTGATAGAAGCTATTAGCGCAAAGCTTGGAGACGTCGCCGTTTAGTAAAATTTAACCCAAAAATGCTAAAATACGCCGTCTTAAAATAAAATAAATTTATAAAGGTAAAATTTTGATAGACGAAATTTTTAGAGAATACGATATACGCGGTATTTACGAGCGCGATCTAAATGAAATCAGCGTCAAAGCGATCGGGTTAAATTTGGGTCGAGAGATGCTACGCCGAGGCGCAAAAAACGTTAGCGTAGGATATGACGCTAGGCTAAGTGCGAATGAGATTTTCGGCTGGCTAGTTAGCGGGCTAAATTTGGCCGGTATCAAAGTCTACGATATCGGCTTGTTACCGACTCCGATTGGCTATTTTAGCGTGTTTTCAAACAAATTTGACGCAAACATAATGATAACCGGCTCTCATAATCCAAAAGAGTACAACGGCTTTAAAATCACGATTTTTAAAGATAGCTATTTTGGTGAGGATTTGCAAAAGTTAAAAATCGCCGTACTAGCGGACATCACGGCAAAAACGCAAATCCCCGATGATTTGAGAGCCGAGAAATTCGACATCGCGATGCCTTATAAAAATTTTCTTATAGAGCAGTTTACGCATTTAAAAGCTTTACCGCTTAAAATCGTTATCGACTGCGCAAACGGCGCGGTCGGAGCGGTTCTGCCCGAAATTTGCGAGGCGCTAAATTTGGACGCTAAAATTTTATACCCCCAGCCCGACGGAAACTTCCCAAATCATCACCCCGATCCTAGCGAGGAGAAAAATTTAAGCGACCTAAAATCTGCGCTAAAGGGCGAATTTGACATAGGGTTTGGTTTTGACGGCGACGGCGACCGCATCGCGGTTCTGACCAAAAAACGCAACATAAAAGGCGACGAACTAGCCTATCTATATAGCCTTGCGATGAAAAATCCCAGGGTGCTGGGCGAGGTCAAATGCTCGCAAAATATGTACGACGAGATCGACGCGCACGGCGGCAAAAGCTTCATGGGCAAGACCGGCCACAGTAATATCAAAAAAGCGATGAAGGAGCTAAATATCGACATGGCGGCTGAGGTGAGCGGGCATATTTTCTTTAAGGAACGGTACTTCGGCTTTGATGACGCGACATATGCGATGTTTCGCGCGCTAGAGTTAGTTGCAAAAGGCTTTAACTTAGACGGCGAGCTAGATAAATTGCCAAAGGTCTTTAGCACCGACGAGATAAAGGTAAAAACGACCGACGCACAAAAATTTAAGCTTGTGGCTAAACTAAAAGAGGTTTTGGTAGAAATTTATGAGAAGGGCGACGCGCAAAATTTGCTAGCAGGCCTAGGTAAAATAGCTGAAATCATCGACATAGACGGCGTTAGAGTGAGATTTGAGGACGGTAGCTGGGCGCTAGTACGAGCCTCAAATACGACGCCAGTCATCGTTACGAGATTTGAAGCAAAAGACGAGAAAACTTTGTCAAATTTACAAACCTTGTTTGGTGAATTGATAAAAAAAAGTACATAGCTCTGAAAGCCGCGATGGCGCGGCTTTCAAAATAAGATTACGAATAACTACAAATGCTATTAACCTAAGGTTTTTTGAATTTTCAAATATATGATTTTGGTTTAATAGAGTGTATAGTAATATGTTTCTCTGTCTCTTATACACA
>CAUUAH010000157.1:0-4250 GCA_963542985.1 uncultured Campylobacter sp.
ACACGCGTAAGATCGTCGGCAGCGTCAGATGTGTATAAGAGACAGATTTTCATGAAAGCAGACGTTAGTTTAGAGCTATTTTTAGATAGTGGCGTATCGGTGTTAGCCAAGCATATAGAGCTTTTAAAGGCCGTAGAGCACACCAAAAGCATAACAAAAGCAGCCGAGCATGTCGGCATCTCGTACAAAAACGCATGGGACAGCCTGGACGCGCTAAATAACCGCTCGGACGAACCGCTAATCGCAAGAGCCGAAGGCAACAAGAAAAACAGCGGCTCGGAGCTCACGCCGTACGGCAAAAAGATGATCGCGCTATACGACGCGATGCTAGAGAGCCAAAAGATATTTTTAGAAAAAGTTTGTTCAAATATAAACGTCGATACGAACGAAATTTTAAATTTACAACGCATGAGCATGAGTCTAAGCGCGCGAAACCAACTAAGCTGTGAGATAACCGAAGTAAAAACGGGCGCGGTAAATTCGCAAATCAGCGCCAAACTCTCAAACGGCGAAATTTTACGCGCCAACGTCACGGTTGAGTCTGAAAAAAATCTAAATTTAAAAGTCGGCAAAAAGGTCGTATTTATCTTTAAAGCCCCAAGCGTAATGCTCGCAAAAGAGGAAAATCTAAAACTAAGCGCGGCGAATTTACTAAAAGGACGCGTGATCGAGGCTAAAATCGGCTCGGTAAACGCCGAAATCGTGCTAGAAATCAGCAACCATCAGACGATAACCTCTATCATCACCAAAGATAGCGCGATGGATATGAAAATCGGCGTGGGCGACGAGCTTACCGCTATAATCAAAGCAAGTCAAATCATAGTAGGAGTATAAAAAATGAAAAAAACATTTTTTTCGCTAGTAGTCGCGGTCATCGCCGCCTTTAACCTAAACGCGGGCGAGATCAACGTATTTGCCGCTGCAAACGTCACTTACGCGTTTGACGAGCTAAAAGCGGAGTTTGCTAAATCAAATCCCGACACCAAAGTAACCGTCACTCTAGGAGCTAGCGGCGCGCTATCTACACAAGTCAAAAACGGCGCTCCGGCGGACGTTTTCATGGCTGCAAATATGAAATTCGTCCAGGACCTATACGACACCAAATTTGCCGTAACAGAGCCCGTAGTATACGCTCAGGGCGCGCTTGCTCTATTTACGATCAGAGATATCGACCTAGCTAAAGGCATAAACGCTGTTGAAGGCCTAAAAGCTATCGCGATCGCAAACCCTGAAACCGCTCCGTACGGCAAAGCTAGCATCGAAGCTCTAAAAAAAGCGGGCATCTACGATAAAGTCGAGAAAAACGTCATCCTAGCAAAATCTATCGGCGAGGCTCTAAGCCAAGCTCTAAGCGCTGCGGATATCGGATTTATCGCGGCTTCTGCAATGTACGATAAAAAAATGGCCGAATACAAAGAGGGCAAAAACTTTATCCTCATCGATCCTGCGCTCTACACCCCGATCGATCAAGGCATGGTTATCCTAAAACACGGCGAAAACAATCCTGAAGCAAAAGCTTTCTACGACTTCATCAGAAGCGACCGCGCGAAGGAAATCTTTAGAAAATTCGGATACGTCGTCCCGTGATAAAGGCTAAAATTTCGGCGATAGAGCAAAACGACGGCGTTAGCGTTTTTGAGTTTAGCGCCGAAAATTTGAGCCTAAAGATGCTCTCCTTGGAAAATCTGCAAAATTTAAAAATCGGCGACGAGGTTCGGCTAGGCTTTAAAAGCTCGGACGTCTTCGTCGCTACCTCACCGCTTTTAAACTGCTCGGTCTCAAACGAGATAAAAGCGCAAATTTCAGATATCCAAAGAGGACAAATCACAAGCTCGCTGCATCTAAACGCGGGCGAGTTTGAGTTTGAAAGCATCATCTCTACGGCATCGCTAAAGCGGCTAAATTTAGCGCCGGGCGATCAAATTTACGCCTACGTCAAGGCAACCTCGCTCTACATCGCATGATAAAGCTAAACTGCATAAAAAGCCTAAACGGCGCGAACGGCAAATTTGATTTAGACGTAAATTTGAACGTAAAAAAGGGCGAATTTGTCGCCTTGTACGGCAAAAGCGGCAGCGGCAAAACTACTCTTTTGCGCCTAATCGCGGGCTTTGAAACGCCTGATAGCGGAATGGTAAAAGCAGGCGGTCGGACGCTTTTTGACGGCAAAAACTTCGCTCCGCCGCAAAGCCGAAATATCGGGTTTTTATTTCAAGACTACGCGCTTTTTCCAAATATGAACGTGATGAAAAACTTGCTTTTTGCGAACAACGACGTAAATTTAGCCCGCAAGTTGCTGGGTCTTGTCGAGATGAGCTCGCTAGAAAACGCCGCCATCTCGCAGCTCTCAGGCGGTCAAAAGCAGCGCGCCGCCCTAGCCCGCGCACTCATGCGAAAGCCTGGAATTTTACTACTCGACGAGCCTCTTTCAGCCCTTGACAACGCCATGCGAGAAAAACTGCAAGACTATCTTGCCAAGGTGCACGCCGAGTTTGATATGACGACGATTTTGGTCAGTCACGACGTCGCGGAGATCTACAAACTCGCCTCAAGAGTCTTCGTGCTAGAGGGCGGTAAAATCGCGCAAGAAGGCGGGCCAGGCGAGATATTTTTGCGCCACAGAGGCTCGCAGAAATTTAGCCTACCGGCAAAAATTTTAGAGATCTCAAAGCACGACGCCATCTACGTAGCCGTCGTTTCCGTCGGTGGGCAGCTTTGCGAAGTAGCGCTAAGCGCCGCAGAAGCTGCAAATTTAAAAGCGGGCGACGAAGCGTCGATAAGCGCTAAGGCGTTTGGGCTAAATTTGCAAAAAAGCGGTAGCGAAAGGGGTGCGATTTACGGTACCAAATTTGACGACCCAAGCGGCGAAATTTACGCGCAAAGCGAGCCGAAATGAATATCGATTTTACGCCCTTTTACCTCTCTTTAAAGCTTGCTTTTATCTCGACTGCGATCCTATTTTTCCTCGTGTTGCCGGTTGCGTTTTGGCTCAGCCGCGCGAGTTTTAAATTTAAACCCGTGCTCGAGGCCGTGATCTCGCTGCCTCTGGTGCTACCGCCTTCGGTACTTGGATTTTACCTGCTGGTTTTTCTCTCACCTTACAACTTTTTGGGCAAATTTTTCGAGGAAACCTTTGATATCCGCTTGGTTTTTAACTTTTCAGGCCTCATCATCGCTAGCTGCATTTACTCGCTGCCTTTTATGTTTCAGCCGCTTCAGGCGGGTTTTGCGAGTCTGCCAAAGAGCCTTTTTGAGGCGAGCTACTCACTAGGCAAGGGCAAATGGGAGACGCTTTTTAGAGTCGCCCTACCAAACATCAAGCCCTCGCTTCTAACCGCGCTCATAGTGAGTTTTGCGCATACTTTGGGCGAGTTTGGCATCGTGCTGATGATAGGCGGTAGCGTCGGGGACAAAACTAAGGTCGCTAGCATCGCTATCTACGAGGCCGTCGAGCTCATGGACTATACTAAGGCGCACGTTTATTCGGCGATTATGCTGTTTATAAGCTTTGCGGTGCTATTTTTAGTCTATTTTTTTAACAATTCACACTCAAAGAGGACGCAATGAAAGATATAAACGCAAATCCGGTCAAATTTGACGAGCTAACGGGCGGCAAAAACTGCATCGTTTTTACCTATCCCAAAATGGGCGAGAGCGGGAAGTTTTTACCTGAAAATTTAAAGGATTTAAAGGGGCTAACCGGCTGCACGCTTCAGTGCAAAGCCTATCAAAAAAACCTTGCAAAGCTCGAAGCAGCAGGCTTTACGCTAATAGCCGTCGGCTCTCAAAGCGTAGAAAAGATGAACGAATTTAAACAAAGCGTAGGCGCAAATTTTATATTTTTGAGCGATGAGAACTTCGAACTAGAATCCCCGCTAAATTTGCAAACTTTTACCACAAACGACGGCAAGAAATTTTACCGCCGCCAAACTCTGATTATCAAAACCGGCGAAGTCGTAAAAAGATTTAACGACGTGGCAGAGCCCGCAAATGACGTGACAAACGTACTCGCGACGATAGAGCGGCTTTAAATTTCCTTCAAATTTACGCAAGACGGCGAGCGACTTTAGGGCTCAAATTTGGAGTCAAATTTAATCCAAGCAAATTTGAGCCGTTTTGGAGTCAAATTTAAAATTCTCGCAAAACAGCAAGTAAATCTTAAATTCCCGTCAAACGTAAATTTAACCTAACCCAAAATAATTTTTTTATATAATTACGCAAAAATTTAGGCGGGATATGAATCTTTTTTC
>CAUUAH010000158.1:0-4221 GCA_963542985.1 uncultured Campylobacter sp.
CTACACGCGTAAGATCGTCGGCAGCGTCAGATGTGTATAAGAGACAGTCCACGCTCTACGATGGCGCGAAAAAGTCCTTCTTTGTTTTCAAAAAATTTGTAGATGCTCGCTAGCGACCCGCCGCTTTTTTTGATGATATCCGTCAAGCTCGTGTTTTCGTAGCCGTTTTCAAGGAAAATTTCAAGTCCAGCTTGGATGAATTTCTCTTTTCTCTCGGCGCTTCGTTTCGTCGGTTTCGTATCCATTTTTCTAGCCCTCAAATTTCAAAAAAATCTTAAAGTATGATTATACTATAAAAAAATAATTTTTTACTCACTTGGATGGGCGAAAATCGTCCGTCTTTTAACATTTATTTTTTCTTTGTTATCCGCGGCGTAGGCGGAGATTTCTATCTTCGTCGTTTGCTCGTTTGTGCCGGCAAATGCCGTTTTAGGCGCGCTTAGCACGACTACGACCTTCCTTTTTTCGCCAGCTTTTAGCAAAATTTGAGCCTTCGGGCGCTCGATTTTTATCGGCGCTTTAGCTTTGTCCGCGCTAACGTCAAAGTAAAACTCATGCGCCGCCGCATCGGTATTTTCAAACAAAAACACGTAAGCGTTTTCGATCTCGCCGCTTTTATTTACTTTATACAGCTCGCTCGTGCGGTTGATATTTAGCAGCATGCTCTCTTTTTTGGCGCTCATTAGCGTTAGCGCGGTCGCGGCGATAGCGATGGCGGCGCAGTAACCGATGGTTTTAAAGCGCAGATACCGCACTTTTTGCTTGGTTTTTAGCGAATTTGAGCTCGTCCAGCTAATTAGACTAGGTAAATTTAGCCCAGACATCGTTTTTGTGCACGCATCGACGCATTCCAGGCAGTTTATGCACTCTAGCTGCATGCCTTTTCTGATGTCGATGTGCGTCGGGCAAATTTTCACGCAGGCTTCGCAGCCGGTGCACTCGTTTTGCGGCTCCGGTGGTTTTTTCCACAGTTTGGTTTGACCCTCAAAAATTTTACCGCCGCGCGTCTCGTCGTAGATGACCTGCATGCTATCGGCATCGATCATCACGGACTGCACTCTAGCGTAAGGACAGACGTAAACGCAAAAATTTTCGCCCAAAAACGCTACGTCAAATATCAAAAACGCAGCGATAACAAGCCAAGCTCCGAGTAAAATTTTATGCTCGGCGGGATTTGAAATTTGAGCAAAAAAGTCCTGCGGCGGGACGAAAAACCAGAGAAAATTCGCCGCCGCGACAAAGGCTAAAACGCTCCAGATCGCAACTGCTAGCGCATTTTTGATGCCGCCCTCGGCCTGCGTTTGTTTGTTTGAAATGCTTTTGCGGATTTTTAAAATTTTAGTTTGTATAAGGTCGCGGTAGATCGCGCGAAATACCGTCTGCGGGCAGCTCCAGCCGCACCACACGCGGCCGCCTAAATTCGTCATAAAAAATATAAAAATAAAAAAAATGATGAGCACGAAAGGCATCAAAAATAGCTCTTGGACGTTAAATTTTGCAAAAAACAGATGCAGTTCGCTGCGCTCAAAGCTTAATAGGAAAAATTGATTTCCGCCGATAGATATAAAAGGTAAAACAAGCGCGGTACAGGTTATCAGGATGTAGGCGATATAGCGTTTGCTAGCAAATTTGAAATAATTTTTATACTCTTCTTTCGTCATAATTCATCCTGATTACAAAGTAGTGATAATTTTGGATAAATTATAGAGTTAATGCTATTAAACGCATATTAAAATTGCCATTACGCCACTTTTACGATGTATAATTTCATAAATTCTTTAAAAAGGAGATGTTATGCAAAAAATTTCTAGAAGAAATTTCATCAAAGCCGGCTTCGCGGTAGCTGCGGTAGGAGCGTTAAATTTGCAGGCGGCACAGGAGGATGAGGTAAAATGGGACGCAGAATTCGACGTCTTGGTGGTAGGCAGCGGCCTTAGCGCAAACGTCGCCGGTATAGTAGCCGTCGAGGGCGGACTTAGCGTAGCGCTACTGGAAAAGATGTCGCGAATGGGCGGCAACTCTGTAGTTTCTCAGCTTGATTTTGCCTGCGTGGGCTCCGAACAACAAGAAAAAGCCGGCATCAAAGACTCTATCGAGCTTTTCGTAAAAGATCTAAACAAGGCGGGCAAGGGCTTTAACTATATAGAGCAGTCTTACAGAATTGCCCAAAATTCAAAAAGAGCATATGAATTCGTCAAAGCAAGAGGCGTACAATACGCCGAAAAGCTAAAGCACCTGGGCGGGCATAGCGTAGCAAGAAGCCTAGAGACCGTAGGCGGAGGCGGAGCGTGCGTGCAGGCGCTAAATTCGCACTTTGAGAGCAAGGGCGGCAAGACGTTAAAGCGCGTAAAAGTTGATGAAATCGTGCTGGATAAAAACGGCGCAGCGATAGGGCTAAAGGTGAGAGAGGAATATAAATTTGATAAAAATCTAGCCGACGACGACGCTCAAAATGTTTCGGGAGACGTTAAATTTTATAAAGCAAAAAAGGCCGTAATTTTTGCAAGCGGCGGATTTTCGGCAGACAAAACCTTTAAAGCAGCGCAAAATCCAAGGCTCGCTCTAGCCTCCACTCCGTCAAATCCAGGTGCGACGGCAGGCGCGCTAAAAACCATGGTAAAAGCGGGCGCGATGCCTGTACAGCTTAGCCTGGGACGCTATTCGTTTGGTATTCCGACGGAGGATTTGAAATTTGCTATTGCAGTCGACGGCAAAAACTCAAAGAGATTTATGAACGAAGACGGCGACAGGCAGACTTTGTCCGATAATATTTTAGAAAATATGCAAAAAAACGAAATCGATCTGTTTCCGACTATAATCTTTGACGAGACGGGATTTATCTCCAGTCATGACCCAAAAAGGCTGCAAAAATTTATAGAAACCGGCAAGATGAAAAAATTTGAGAGCCTAGACGAGCTAGCTGCGGAATTTAAGCTAAATGCGCAAATTTTAAAAGAGGAAATAAAGCGGTATAACGAAAGCGTCGCCGCCAAAACCGATGCCGATTTTAAAAAGGATTTAACCAAAGTCGCTCCGATAGAAAAAGCTCCGTTTTACGCGATACTCGGGGCTCCTGGCATCAGCTATACCCCGGGCGGCGTGAGGGTAAATTTGAACTTTGAAGTTCTTAATATAAACGATAGCAAGCCTATTAAAAATTTATACGCCGTAGGCGAGGCGACGGGCGGAGTGCACGGATTTACGAGGCTTACAAGCTGCTCGACACCCGATTGTATCAGCTCGGCGATGATAGCGGCGGAGCATATACTAAAAGGCTAAATTTAAAACCTAGGCGGCAGGCAAAGCTTAAATTTATAAAATTTAAACTATAATCGTCGTCTATTTTAATTGAAAGGTGGTGAGGACGTTGCCTGGTATTAAGGTACATCCTAACGAGTCTTTTGACGAAGCTTACAGAAAGTTCAAAAAGCAAACCGACAGGAACCTTGTCGTGACTGAAGTTCGCGCAAGACGCTTTTTCGAGCCTATGACCGAGATCCGCAAAAAACAAAAAATCGCGGCTCGCAAGAAAATGCTTAAACGTCTATATATGCTTAGACGCTACGAGTCAAAGCTCTAACCAAAAGGGTCGCTTCGGCGGCCTTTTCTTTTTTCAAACTCCCGTTTAACTCGCATCAAAGCCAAAATTTGCCATAATCTACGCCAAATTTAACAATCAAAGGAAAAATATGTCCAAAGTGCCCGTGAGCGAGGCCGCGGAAATCTTAGGCGTAACCAAGGAAGCCGTCTATAACCGCATTCGTCGCGGAACGCTAAAGACCTTTGAAAAAGACGGCGTAAAATACGTGGTTTTAGAAGGCTACGAACCCCAAACTGCACCCAAATCGGCGCCCAAAACTTCAAAATCCGCCAAAAGCTCGGAGTCAAAAAAAACCGCTAAAGCGGGCGAATTTGACGTGAACGAATTTCTACTCTCGCAAATTAGCGAACTAAAAGAACAAAATCAAAATTTGCAAGCCGATAAAGAGAGGCTTTTTCGCGAAAAAGAGCAAATTTTGCTAAACAATAAAACCGAAATAGCTCAAATTTACCGCGAAAGAGACGAGAAACTAAGAGGATTTTTAAGTATGCTCGAGCGTCCGCTGCTAGCTCGCCAAAACGGCGAATACGTAGCCCCCATCGACGTAGAATTTGTCGAGAGCAATCCCGAAAACTGTCTCTTATACACATCTGACGCTGCCGACGATCTTACGCGTGTAG
>CAUUAH010000159.1:0-4178 GCA_963542985.1 uncultured Campylobacter sp.
AGATGAGCGCTAGTCTCGTGGGCTCGGAGATGTGTATAAGAGACAGTCCTAGGTATCATCGGCGGTATCGCCCTAAAGTACATCAACGCCTTTCCCGTACTCGACGAAACGGTCAAGGAGAAATGGGCTCAGGTGCAAAACCAATACAAACGCCGCGCCGATCTTATCCCAAATTTAGTAAAAACGGTTCAGGGCTATGCCAGCCACGAGGAGAGCGTGTTTAAAGAAGTAACCGAAGCTAGAAGCAAAGCCTCTCAAATGACGATCGATGTTAGCTCGCTAGATGATCCGGCCAAGCTAAAAGAGTTTGAAAACGCTCAAAAAACTCTAGGCGGCGCGCTATCTAGGCTAATGGCCATCACCGAGAACTACCCTCAGCTAAAAGCCGATCAAAATTTCCTCTCCCTTCAAAGTCAGCTTGAAGGTACGGAAAATCGCATCGCAGTCGCTAGAAAGGACTATATCGCAGCGGTCAAGGACTATAACATTGCCCTTCGCAAGATACCGGATAAGTTTATAGCCGCGATTTTTTATCCAGAGCTCAAACCGCGCGTGACGTTTGAAGCAAGCGAGACCGAACAAAGCGCGCCGGACGTATCATTCGCCAAATAACCCAACCAAGGTACAAAAATGAAACGCATTTTATCTACTTTATTTTGCGTTTTTACGCTTTTAGGACTTACGGCTATAAATTTATCAGCAGCAGATAATGCTACCGAACAAAACAAAACCGTAAAAGAAACTACTACTCAAACCTCAAACGAAAAGAGTTCAAATTTCCCTGCTTTAACCGGCAGGGTAGTAGATCAAGCAAGAGTACTAAGCCAGAGCACAAAAGACGAACTAGAAACATTACTATCTACTCACGAAAACAACACCACTAATCAAGTCGTAGTAGCTACTATAGAATCTCTAGGTAACGCTCAAATAGAAGAGTACTCCATAGAACTAGCTAGACGTTGGGGTATAGGACAAAAAGGTAAAGATAACGGAGTAGTATTAGTAGTAGCTCCAAACGATAAACAAGTACGCATAGAGGTAGGATACGGCCTAGAAGGCACTCTAACGGACGCACTTAGTAGCAACATCATAAACTACTACATAATCCCTGAATTTAAAAAAGGAGATATCCAAAACGGTATAAAGATAGGCATACAAAAGATCATCGCTCTACTTGATGGGGATGAGGGGGTTAAAAAGGAGATAGAAAAGCAAGATGAGACGCCTGTGGAAGCCTACGGGATAGTAGTTGGCATGGTGATGGTATTTGCTTCGGCTATTTTCGGCGCGGCAGCTCTGCGAATCGGAGCTAGCGCGACGCTATCAGGCTTTATCTCGGGCGTAGTCGCAGGGACGTTTGGTATCGAGAATCTGCTTGTTAGAGGCGGGGTCTTGCTCGTTCTTTTCGTGCTACTTTTTTACCTAATGCGAAATATGAAAACCGGCGGCAGAGACTTGTATGGCGGTGGCGGCTCTGGTGGTTACGGCGGCGGAGGCTCTAGCGGAAGCGGCAGAAGCTCCGGAGGAGGCTTTAGCGGAGGAGGCGGTAGCTTTGGCGGAGGCGGAGCTAGCGGCAGGTGGTAGATTGTCGCTTTAAATTTGGCGTCAAATTTTATGACTTACTAAATTTGACGCTTTTGCTTTGTAAATTTGATTTAAAGCCTCGAGTCGGTAGTTAAATTTGACCCGAGACGCTGTAAAATTCGCCCGCTTTGTTAAATTTAGTTGTCGTCAAATTTGCAGCTTTTTAGGCGCAGTAGATAAGGCGCATAAATTTGACCTTATAATCTACCGCCGCCAAAATATGCGCAAATTTTACCAGCTGCGCTCAAATTTGCACGCCCGCTATTAAATTTGCACCCCAAATCCAAGCTCAAATCTCCCCCAAAATCTTTTTATAGTTACTAAAAATCGGCGAATCCTCGCCAAAATACAAACTCATCGCGCGCACGTAGCGATCGAGCGGATTTTGGATGCGATTTAGCGTGAGACGCTTGCAAAACGGCAGGTCGTAGCTACTTAAAATCACGCTAAAAGGCACGGGAAAATCGGTACCAAAAAGGATTTTGTCGTGGATTTTCGTTTGGGTTTTTAGATGCGGCAGAATGCGGGCCTTGTTTATGCAAAGCAGCGCCGAAACGTCGGCGTAAAGCCCGTCAAATTCGCGCAGCCAACGAAGTAGCGTGAAGTAGTTGGCGCCCAGTTTCTCAGGATCGCGCGAAAACATAGATAAAACGCCGTCGCTTGAGGCGCCCATGTGAGCGCAGACGATGCGGCAACCAAGATTTAGCGGGGATTTTAGCTGCTCGATGCTCTCAAGCGCCTTGTTTGACGCCAGCGAGTTTTCGTCGCCCACGTGGATCACTAGCGGTAGTCCAAGCTCGCTAAGTAGCCTAAAATAGGGCTCATAGCGCTTGTCGTTTAGATCCGTCTCCCAGTACGAGTGTAGCAGCTTGCCGCCCTTAAAGCCCATTTTGTGGTACTTTTCGATCAAATTTAACGCGTCTTTGCGGTTTGGATTTACGCTAAAAAACGGCACGACTTCGTTTGGATTTTGCTCGTAAAAGGCAAAAACCTCCTCGTTTGAGGCGCAGACGGTTTTGTCCTTGTGTACGAGATTTCCGCTCTCGTCAAATTTCGCATCGACGCCAAAAACCACCGACTTTTGGACGAAATTTGAGCTTTTAATCAGCCGCGCGAAGTTGCTTTTGTAGCCTTCAAAACCGTTTTTTATAAGCTCGCTCCTGTTTATGTCGAATTTTTTGGCAAAAAAAGCAAGCGCTAGTTTGTCGTAAAATCGGTCGAATTTTACATCCGCGCTAAGCAAGTGCGAGTGGATATCGACGGTTTTTATCTGCGTTAAATTTGAGTTTTGTAGGCTTCCCAAGTCGCTTTCGTTAAATTTGCCCGATGAAAACCAGTTTAAATTTGCATCGCTTGCCGTCAAATTTACGCTCGTTTGGTCAAATTTGTCTTTGACGCAAATTTGACTTGCCGCATTTTGGCAAAACCCGAGCGCTTTTGGCGCGGCCGTCTCGCTCACTCTCAAATTTGAGCTCAAATTTATCCGCGCGTTCTGTTTTGACGGCTCGGCGAGGTTTGCTAAATTTGCGCGAGTTAAATTTGTCTCCGTTTTGCGAGCTGCTAAACCAAAGCTTGCGGCACTTGCGCGGGCCGAGTTTGGCGTAAAATTTGTCGCCGTTTTTCCGCCTCTCAAATTTACATCAAAACTAAAAGCATCCAAACCCTCGCCTGCGCGGTAAAAACCATCTCGAAACATCGTTTCTCCTTTTTAAAATTTGGCGAAATCATAGCCTAAATTTTAAAAAGTGTCAAGTGACGCTTTATACTTTATGATTTTCTAAGCTAAATTTGCGTAAGATTTCGTCAAATTTAACGAAAGGAAAGAGATGAGCTACAAGATGAGCGAGCTTTGCGAACTATCGCAAACGCCCAAATCAACGATACTCTTTTACGTCAAGGAGGGACTTTTGCCCGAGCCCGTGAAGGTAAAAGACAACGTCCATCAGTATGGCGAGGACACGCTTTTGATGCTAAATTTCATCAAATACGTCCAGAGTAACTTCCACCTCAGCCTAAAGGAGGTCAAGGCACTCACGCAGCAAAAGGGCTTTAGCTTTAAGCGCTGCTACGAGGCGCTTTTTGATTCGCTAGATACCTTTATGGGGTCAAATTTTGCCCAGACGCTAAGCGCTAGCGAGGCGTGCGAGAGGCTGGGTATCACGGAGGCTGAGCTAGATAAATTTATCGAGGAGGGATTTATCTTTATGCGAGGGGGCAAGCTAACCGAAAAAGAGGTCGAGATCCTGCAAATCGTGCTAGAAACCCAAAATAGCGAGCGCGGGCGGGAAATTTTACGGACCTATATAAATTTAGCCAAGCAAACGGCCAAAATCGAAGCCGAGTGCGCGCGCGAAATTTACGCCAAAGCAAAGGATAAAAACGCGGCTTTAAAGCTCGTTTTCGACAATATCTTGATCCTAAAACCATACATCTTAAATTTTCACACATTCGATGCCTACAAAAAGGAGAACAAATGAAAGGCGTTTTTTCGGTTAGGGGCTTTTTGCCCTTTTTGATCGTTATGTTTATCAACGCGGTCGTCGATCTCTGTCTCTTATACACATCTGACGCTGCCGACGATCTTACGCGTGTAG
>CAUUAH010000160.1:0-4143 GCA_963542985.1 uncultured Campylobacter sp.
TAATAACGGCATTTGCAGCGATATTTCCAAATTTCTCAAATGAGTTTTTTAAAGGTATGCAAAACTACATCGCGGCCAAATTTGGCTGGTTTTATATCCTAGTCGTTGCCGTCATACTGCTAAGCGTCATCATTCTTGGCTTTAGCAAGCTTGGCGAGATCAAACTAGGAGCCGATCACGTAAAGCCGGAGCACAAAAATATCTCGTGGTTTTCTATGCTTTTTGCCGCCGGCATGGGCATCGGACTTGTGTTTTTTGGCGTGGCCGAGCCGCTCATGCACTATCTAAATCCGCCGCTCGGCGACGCGCAAACTATCGCAGCGCAAAAGCTTGCGATGAATATCACCTTCTTTCACTGGGGTATGGGCGCATGGTCGGTCTATGCTATTGTAGCGCTAATTCTAGCCTTTTTCTCGTATAGGCACGGCTTGCCGCTCACGCTTAGATCGGCGTTTTATCCGATCATCGGAGATAAAATTTATGGCAAGATAGGTAGTGCCATCGACACATTTGCCGTCGTAGCGACGCTTTTTGGCGTAGCGACCTCGCTAGGATACGGCGTACTTCAGGTAAATGCCGGCCTTACGCACGTTTTTGGGCTACCGACTATGCACATTACGCTTCTAATAGTGCTTTGCTTAGCTGCTACCATCTCAGCGGCAAGCGGCGTGGATAAGGGCATTAAAATTTTATCAAACGCAAATATCGCTCTAGCTATATGTTTTATGTTTTTGATACTATTTTTGGGCGATACGACGCAGCTTCTAAAGTCATTTGTGCAAAACAGCGGCGACTACGTATCTACGCTCATCTCAAACACCTTTAACCTCTACGCCTACGATAGGCAAAACGAGAGCTGGCTTGGCGGTTGGACGCTGCTATACTGGGCTTGGTGGCTATCTTGGTCGCCGTTTGTGGGGCTGTTTATAGCTAAAATTTCAAAGGGCAGGACGATAAGAGAATTTGTGATCGGCGTGCTTTTCGTGCCAACCGGCTTTACATTTGCCTGGATGAGCTTTTTTGGCAACTCGGCGATTGCGCTTGTGCAAAGTGGATTTAGCGAGCTTGCGACGACCGTAAATTCCGACTCGGCTTCGGCGCTTTTTATGTTTTTAGAAAAATTTAGCTTTTCAGGCGTGCTAAGCACGATCGCAGTCTTTATGATCGTCATATTTTTCGTCACTTCGGCCGACTCAGCGGCGATCGTGATGAACATGCTTTGCTCAAACGGCAAGGACGATACGCCGGTTTGGCAAAAGGTCTTTTGGAGCGTTACAGTGGGCGTCGTGGCGGCATTTTTGATGCTTGCCGGCGGTCTTGGCTCGCTTCAAGCTCTCACGATAACTACGGCATTACCGTTTGCTATCGTGTTACTTGGCGCCATTTACGGGCTATTTAAGGCGCTGCGCGTGGATGTGACCAAAAAAGAGACAAATAACTTTAACAACATGCCTCTTAGCGAGCTTTCAAAGCCTTGGCAAGAGCGACTAAGCGCGATCATTACGCTACCTAGCAAAAAAGACGGCAGTAAATTTCTAAACGAGGTCGTGGTAAAGGCTTTTAACGAGCTAAAAGAGGAATTTGCCAAAAACGGCCTTGAGGCAAACGTCGCAAAGGGTGAAAATTTCGTAAATTTAAATGTCGGACTTGGCGATGAGATGGACTTTAGATACGGCGTATATCTTACCAAAAGCCAGAGTCCGGACTACACGAGGGAGCTTGAGGGCGACGATCTTTACTACAGGGCTGAAGTTTACCTAAAAGAGGGCGGTCAAGACTACGACGTGCTTGGCTGGAGCGAAGCTACGCTGATAAACGACGTCATCGAGCAATACCGCAAGCATATGCAGTTTTTACATGTCGTTAGAAAATAATAATTTGGCGTAAATTTGCATAAATTTACGCCTTTAAATTTATGCCAAGCAGCCTTTTTCTAATAATATTTACCGATTTTAATCCAGATTTGTTTTAAATTTCAAAGATGCTTCTAAAAACTTTAAATAAAATTTTTATATAATCTCTCTTTTTTACAAAGGTATACAGATGGATAGAAAAACTTGGAGTTCGAAGGTAACGTATATTTTGGCGGTTGCGGGTGCTACCGTGGGCTTTGGCGCGACGTGGCGGTTTCCTTACCTAGTCGGGCAAAACGGCGGCGGCGCCTACGTGCTCGTGTTTTGTATCGCGATGATCGTGATTGGTATACCGATGATTTTGGCTGAAAACGCGATCGGCAGACGCCTAAAATGCAACGCCGTGGATGCATTCGGTGGTAAAAATATAAATCCGGCATGGAAAATCGTGGGCTGGATGGGGCTGCTTGGCGCATTTGGCATCATGGCTTATTACATGGTCATCGGCGGCTGGGTGCTAAACTATATCGCGCAGATCGCATTTGGCATGCTTGATCTCTCGCAGGTGCTTAGTTTTGAGGTTACGAGCGCGTTTTATGAGCAAAATATCGTGAGCGATCCGTTAGCTATCAGCTTTGCGACACTGGTTTTCGTACTCGTAAACTACGCGATCTTGGTGCAGGGCGCGGTCGGCGGAATAGAGCGCTCGGCGAAGTACCTCATGCCGCTGCTTTTTGTACTGATGATCGTAATGATCGTAAAAAACTTGACCTTAGATGGCGTGGCGCAGGGGATTAAATTTTATCTCACGCCCGATTTTTCAAAGATAAATATCAAGCTTTTCGTCGATGTTTTAGGGCAAGTATTTTTCGCGCTTTCGCTTGGTTTTGGCGTGATGATCACGCTTTCAAGCTTCGTTAAAAAGGACGAAGGACTGGTTAAAATCTCTATTATCACGGGCATCCTAAATACTGTCATCGCCGTACTTGCGGGCTTTATGATATTTCCGTCGCTCTTTAGCTACGGCGTCTCGCCAGATAGCGGCCCGAGCCTCGTGTTTAAGAGCTTGCCGATCGTTTTTTCGCACATGCCTTTTGGCGGATTTTTTGCGGTGGCGTTTTTTACGCTGCTGATGATCGCCGCGCTCACGACCTCGCTGCCGATCTACGAGGTTATCATCACGACGCTTCAGGAGAAATTTAAAATTAGACGCAAAAGCGCGATCTTGCTGGTTCTAGGCACGATATTTATATTTGGAAATTTACCGTCCTTGATGGCTACGAACCTGCTTGCGGACGTTAAAATTTTCGGTAAAAATATCTTTGACGCATACGACGCCATTAGCGCTACGATATTTTTCGTGCTAACTTCGCTAGGATGCGCGATATTTGTCGGCTGGGTGCTAAAAGACGAAGCCAAACGCGAGATAATGCAAGGCAGCGAAAAATACGCAAAACTCGTAAATATCTGGTTTTGGTATATCAAATTCGTCGTACCGTTTATCATTTTGGTGCTTTTTATCAGCTCGTTTTACGATAATTTTTTAAAGTAAATTTTGATGAAAAGTCTTATAAATTTAGCTAACGGCGACCGTTTAAATTTGCGCGTAGAGGGTCAAATTTTACTTAGACAGAGCATCAAAAACGGCAAAACTAGGCAGACGCAAAAGGAGTTTGAAAGTGCTGGCGAAGCGCAAAAAGCCTGCGTGAAAAAGGAGTGGGAGAGCCTAAAGAAGGGCTATGTCTTGCAAAACAGCGACGCGAAAGCGGGCGAAGCGAGTTTGCACGTATATATCGGCGGCGGATACACGGGCACGCTAGCATTTGCTGGGGTGAGCGATGATCTTTTCGTCTATAAATGCGGCGGTTACAAAGAAGAGGACTCGGTGGATTTTCTAACTAGGCTGGGCACAGACGGGGCGATAAAGGGCGATATCATCCTGCCAAAGCCGCTTGCGTGGCATGCGGAGCGCGCGGGCGAAAATTTGCTGCTGGACTTAGATCACGATATTTTTATATTCAATCCCAAAACGGGCGAATTTACAAACGTCTTTAAAGAGCTAAAAATAAAAAGAAACGGCGACATTACGAGCTTTATCTGCATGTCCGGCGAAACGGCGGCATTTGCGGCATACGGTCAAATTTACCTTTTAAAAGACGGGAAATTTTCGTCTCTTGGCAAATACAAAACGGACTCAGGCTGCGGCGCGGCGTTTTGCGTAGCGCTTAGCACGGACGGTATGAGGCCTGTCTCTTATACACATCTGACGCTGCCGACGATCTTACGCGTG
>CAUUAH010000161.1:0-4135 GCA_963542985.1 uncultured Campylobacter sp.
GAGCGCTAGTCTCGTGGGCTCGGAGATGTGTATAAGAGACAGAATATGAACAGTCTCAAATTTACAGTCAAGCTTTTCGCGACCATCGCGGTGCTTTGCCTCGGATTAAATTTAATCGCTAGCGAGCTGGACGGCAGATGGAACATCATCTCGGCAAACATAGACGGGCAGGAGGTGCAAACGGCGGGGCAGAAGTGCTTTGAGGATTCGTTTTTCGAGGTTAGCGGCCGAGAGGCAAAGCTAGGCCTTAGCTCCGTAGGCGAGGACGGCGCGTGCAAAAGCGGCGCGGCAAGCTACGCCTTTAAAAGCATGGGCGCGGACAAATACGCGCTGGGTCCTATCGGCGAGTTTTGGCTAGAAAAAGACGCGCTAAAGGTAAAACAGTCCTTAGACGGCGGCAAATTTATCGTTTTTTCTTTCAAAAAAGACGCGGCCGCAAACAAGGCCGTGGCAACGGCAACCGGCTCAAATTTGAGCACAGACGAGCTAGAGGGCAGATGGGAGATCGACTCGGTCGCAGCACAGGGGCAGACGTTTAAAACGGCTGGCCAAAAGTGCTTTGAAGATTCGTTTTTCCAGATAGCAGGCGGCAAAGCGACTGTTAGTATCGTAGCGGCAAATCCGGACGGCACGTGCAAAACAGGCGCAGGAGAAAGCGGCTACAAAAGCCTTGGCAGCGGCAGATACGCGCTAGATAACGATGCGGGCGAATTTAGGCTGAAAAACGGCTCGCTCGAATACGAACAAAGCGCGGGCGGCGTCTTGTTTACCTTTAAAAAAAGCCGCGCGGCGCAGGCTAGCTCAAATCGGGCGCAAGCCAAATCAAGCTCAAATTTAGAGCCTGAAAAAGACCCTAGCGTCAAGCATAGCGACGCGGGAGCGAGCAAAAAAGGCACGGGCGTGTTTGCAGGCAAGTGGTTCTTCATAAACACCAATACCGACATATCCTTTTATCTGCGCGACGACGGCACGTATTGCGACGACCTTGGTAAGCCCGACTGGCGCACGCGCATCGACGGCACGTATAAAAAAGACGGCAAAAAAATCGTACGAACCGCCAACGACGGCGAGCAAAGCACATATAGCTGCGAGAATGCGGACTGCACGTTTTTGTGGAGCGACGGCGGATACCATCTCTTTAACGCTCAAATCTTAAATGAGGTGCCAAAGGGCAGCTACTCATTCACCGCCGTTGGCTCCATGTCCGTCTATAACGCCTCGGGCGGCACAGATATCGTGGGCGGCGGCGTGAGCGGGTACTATGACTTCGACGGCAAAGGCCGCTTCAAGGACGGCAGTTGGGCCTACTCCTCCGCCGCCATGAGCAATGTGGGCGGCGGCGGAACAAGATCTAGCAGTAGCGCGGGCTCATATACGCTGGATAGCGGTGAACTCACGCTCAGATACGACGACGGACGGACGCAGCGACATAGCTTTTTTTATATCCCGCCTACTAGCGAAGGCAAGGCAGGCGGAGCGGTCGTCGACGGCGTGATATATTTTTTGGACGAATAGCAACCCATCGGCGTAAAACCAGGGCAAATTTGAGAACAAAAAGCCGAAGGCAAAACCGCCGCAGACGGCTTAAAAATTTACGAAAGGAAAAATATGGCTAAATTTAAATTTTTTGCAATCCTCGCGGCGCTTTGCCTCGGGTCAAATTTAAGCGCTAGCGAGCTAGAGGGCAGATGGAGCATCGTCTCGGTTACGGCGCAGGGGCAGACGTTTAAAACGGCAGGACAAAAGTGCCTTGAAGACTCTTTTATCGAGGCTAGCGGCGATAACGCGCGCCTAAGCCTAAGTAGCGCGGGCGGCAGCTCATGCGAAAAAGCCGAACAAAACTTCGCTCTAAAAAGTCTAGGCGGCGGCAGATACTCGCTTGGCGGCGGCGAGCTACGGCTAAATAACGGCTCGCTCGAATACAAACAAGGTACGGACAGCGGCGAGATCGTATTTACCTTTAAAAAAGACGAGGTAAATTTAGCCGGCATCGTAAACGGCGCCGTAAATCAAGCCGGCCTCGGCGGGTCAAATTTAAGCGAGATTGAGGGCAGATGGGAGCTAGTCTCGCTAAAGGCGCAGGGGCAGAGCTTTAAAGTCGCGGGGCAAAAGTGCTTCGGCGACTCGTTTTTTGAGATCGGAGGCAATGAAGCGACGGTAGGCATCGTAGGCGTAAATCCGGACGGCTCGTGCAACAATAGTGCGGGCAAAAGCGGCTACGAAAGTCTAGGCGGCGGCAAATACGCGCTTAGCGCTAAAGGACTGGGCGAGTTTTGGCTAAAAGACGGCATGCTCGAATACAAACAAGTCGCGGACGGACAAGAGGTCTTGTTCGTCTTTAAAAAAAGCGCGAGTAGCGCGCAAGCAAAAGTAAGCAAATCAAGCTCAAATTCGGCCGAGTCCGCAAAACCCGCAAAGGGCTCTAGCGTCAAACACAGTAGCGCCGGGGCAAGCAAAAAAGGCTCGGGGGTATTTGGCGGTACGAAATTTAACATGCTTTTAAATACGAGTGAGGATTATTCCTTTTACCTACGCGACGACGGCACCTACGCGAGCCGCCTAGAAAAGCCCGACTGGCGCACGCGCATCGACGGCACGTATAAGGTCAAAGATGGCATCCTAACGATAACTAGCAACGACGACTACGACACAAGCTACTACTGCGAGAACGACGACTGCACCTTTTTGTGGAACTCCATCGGTACGGGGTATTATATGTTTCAAGCGCAAATCTCAAGCCAAATGCCAAAAGAGTGCTTCTCGTTTCGCAAGGACAGCTCGTCGTCCCTGCACGGCTGGTCGGGCGGCAGCGATACTGTAAGCGTAGGCGTGAGCGGATACTACTGCTTTGACGGCAAAGGGCGCTTTAGCTCGGGCGGATCGTCGTATGCTATGGCAACCTCGGGTACCCCAGGCGGCAGCATAGACGGGGGCAGCTCAAAATCGCGCAGAGACGAGGGCTCATACACGCTCGATCAAGGCGAGCTAACGCTCAAATATGACGACGGCACGGTAGTTCGCCACAGCTTTTTCTACACTCTGCCACGCAGTAAAGATAACAAAACTATGGCGATCATCGACGGCGAGGTTTATCGGTAGGCTGGCTCTTTTTGGTTAGTAGGATTTAGCATTTTAGCCCGTTTTTGATCGGGCTAACCTTACATGCTGCGCCAACCAAATTTGACAGTCTGCCCTCGCCTCTCACGACCATCAAATTTGCTTGCCGCTCAGCCCAAAACCCATCTTCAAATTTAACGCCGTGCATTAATTTCCATCGTCAAATTTTACCCTCGCTCGCCCTGCCAAAAGTCTCAAATTTGATGTGCAAAATAATATTTTTAACTTTCCCTCGCTTTTTACGCCCGATTTTGGCTATAATTTCAACCAAAGCAGATCGCGGTCGCGATTTACATTTGCATAAATTTATCTTCATTTATAGTTTCTGCAAATTTACACAAACCTGAGCCCAAATTTGCGCTCAAATTTAACAAAGTTCCGCGTGCCGGAAAGATTTTTTACAGATCAAAGTATGCATTTTATCGGTATCGACATCGGCGGGGCGTCGTCAAAGGTCGCCGTTATGGACGAGTGCGGCAAATTTTGCGAGCTGTTTTTGCTGCCCAGCGGCTTTAGCGCGGTTAGAGTCGCGCGGCAGATCAAGCAAAATTTGGAGCAAAAAGGCTACGCTGAGGGCTTCGTGACGGCTACGGGCGAGTTAGCGTGGACTACGCGCAGCTTAGCATGAGCGAAATTTTATACCACGGTCTTGGAGCACACTTTTTGTTTGAGCAAGACTGCACTGTAGAGGGCGTGGGCGGGCAGGATACGAAGGCGATCAAGACCCTAAACGGCAAGCCAGCTGATTTTATAATGAACGACAAATGCTCGGCGGGCACGGGCAAATTTTTAGAGACCAGCGCTGGTCGCTTGGGGCTTGAGCTTAGCGAAATTTACAAAACTGCCCGCAAAAATCCTGCGATCAAACTAAGCCCCTATGCACGGTATTTGCCGAGACCGTCCTCGCTAAGCGCAAACGGAGCCGAGACGAGCAAGATCGCCTACGCCATCGTGGACTCCTCCGTGCATAAGCTGTCTCTTATACACATCTGACGCTGCCGACGATCTTACGCGTGTA
>CAUUAH010000162.1:0-4067 GCA_963542985.1 uncultured Campylobacter sp.
AATTTACGACTTACCACTCGATGTAGGTTTTTGCCTTTTTTATATTCGCGATTTTTATTTTTAAAATTTGACCTTCGCTCTCAAACGAGATCTCATCGTCATCGGCGGATATGATTTTGCCTTTTAGCTTTTTATTTTCGCCGTCTACTCGGCTGAGATTTTAGCCAGTTCACCAACGCTTGAGATAAAATGGCTCGGTTTTTCTAGCTTTCGCTCAAGTCCGGGCGAGCTAACCTCTAGCACGTAGTCTCCGCTAAGCGGCGGCTCGACGTCAAATATCGGCGAGAGTAGGCGCGAGACCTTTTCGCAGTCGTCTAAATTTACGCCGCCGGGCTTTGCAATGTAGATCCTATAAATCGCTCTGCCGTTTTCGTTCGCGACCTCGACGTCGTAGAGCTGCACGCCGCACTGAGAGATCAGATTTTCAAGATTTTGCATTTTTATTTAGATCCTCTGAGATTTTTTCAAACAAATCGTCCATATGGTTTTGGTACTCGAGCCTGTCGTCGAATTTGAAGTGAAAATTTGGCGCTCTATACCAACCCTCGGCAGCCATGCAGTGATTTTGCAGGTGCTTTGATACGCGTTTTAGGCGGTCTAGTATATAGGCTTGCTCGCGTTCGTCAAACATCATCTTATCAAGATATACGAATGCGTCGTATCTGCCCTTTTTGCACTCGACGTGGGTCACGCAAAGCCCGCGCAAAAGCTCATCCTCAAGCGTAGATAGAGCCTCAGGCAGTAGCTCTTTTAGTACGCTTTGCGTGCGCAGGCGCTTTATCTCCGAGGGGTTCATAGGCTGGCTTGCTCCTCTACTTCTTTAAAGCTCTCGATGT
The DNA here is from genome assembly GCA_963542985.1 of uncultured Campylobacter sp. Lineage (GTDB taxonomy): Bacteria > Campylobacterota > Campylobacteria > Campylobacterales > Campylobacteraceae > Campylobacter_A. The sequence goes on from CAUUAH010000162.1 coordinate 837, forward strand.
AGTCGCCTTCTCTGATGTCGTTATAGCCGTCGATACCTACGCCGCACTCAAAGCCGCGCGCTACCTCTCTCACGTCGTCTTTGAAGCGTTTTAACGAGCTCACCGTGCCTTCATGTACGACTACGCCGTTTCTGATTAGGCGGATTTTCGCGCCGCGGTTTATCGTGCCTTCCGTCACCATGCAGCCTGCGATCGCACCTACTTTAGGGACGTTGATGACTTGACGTACTTGGGCCTGGCCGAGTTGCTCCTCGTGGATGACAGGCGACATTAGGCCGCTTAGGATCGCCTTGACGTCGTCAAGTAGGTTATAGATGACGTTGTAGGTTTTGATCTCGACGCCGCTTTCTTTGGCTTTTTCTTTCACTTCGCCGGTAGGCCTAATGTTAAAGCCCAAAATTACGGAGTTTTCGCTCGCTCTGGCTAGCTCCACGTCGCTTTGTGTGATGCCACCCACGCCTGAGTGGATGATATTTACTTTTATCTCGTCGTTGCGAAGTTTTTCTAGGCTCGCCTTGATAGCTTCCAGTGAGCCGCCCACGTCGGCTTTTACGATGACAGGGAGTGATTTTAGCTCGCCCTCCGCGATCTTCTCGCTAAGCTCCTCTAGGCTTACTTTCGTTGTCTTGCTGAGCTCTTTTTGGCGCAAATATTCGGCCTTTTTCTGTGCGTATTCACGGGCTTCTTTATCGGTTTTGACGCTTATTAGCGTTTCGCCGGCTTCAGGAATTTCGCTAAGACCCATTATCACGCCGCATTCGCCCGGTTTTATCTCTTTTAAAATTTTGCCTTGATCGTCGGTTATGCTTCTTATCTTACCGTATGCGATGCCTGCGACCACGATATCGCCGACTTTTAGGGTACCGTTTTCTACGATAACTGTAGCGACCGGACCGCGACCTTTTTGCTGAGAGCTTTCTATTATGGCGGCTTTTGCGTTTGCTTTTGCGTTTGCTTTTAGTTCTAAAATTTCAGCCTGCAAGAGTACGATCTCAAGCAGATCGTCTATACCCATACCCGTTTTTGCTGAGATCGGTACAAACTCGTACGTACCGCCCCAGTCTGTAGATAGGATATCTAGCTCGGCTAGCTCGCTTTTTACTTTATCGGGATTCGCAGCCTCCTTATCCATCTTGTTTATCGCGATGATGATAGGCACGCCCGCGGCTTTTGCATGACTCACGGCCTCTTTGGTCTGCGGTTTTACGCCGTCGTCGGCTGCAACCACGATGATAACGATGTCGGTAATCTTAGCTCCTCTAGCGCGCATGGCCGTGAATGCTTCGTGGCCCGGAGTGTCGATAAAGGTAATGTTTTTGCCGTTTTTATTTACCATGTAGGCGCCCACGTGTTGCGTGATGCCACCTGCTTCGCCCGCTGCCACGCGCGAGTTTCTGATGTAGTCTAGTAGCGAGGTTTTACCGTGATCAACGTGACCCATGATGGTGATAACAGGAGCTCGGACGGTCAAATTTGCATCGTCTAGCTGTTCCTCTTCTTCGTCGTAGGCCTTAACGTAGTCAAACGCTTCTTGCGTATCGACGATATTTACCTCGATACCGAATTCATCGGCTAAAATTTCTATCGCATCCTCATCCAGGAAGTCGTTTTTAGTCGTCATCATGCCGAGCATAAAGAGCTTGCCGATGATTTCGCTCGGTTGCTTGTTGATCTTGTCGGCAAATTCGTAAAGACGGATCTCTTTTGGTATCTCAACGTAGGTTACCGCTTCGCCGTTATGGTCGGCGCGTTGAGATTTTTTATGTTTTTTGCGAGGCCTGCGCGCAGTACCTTGCTCTAGAAATGAACTTACCGATGTATTTAGTAGCGGTTTGTAGTTGGTATTTGCAGGTTGTCTTGTTTTTTGAGGTTCCGGAGTTTGCGTTCGCACGGAAAAATCAGGCAAAATAACCACATCCTCATCGTCTATCACGATGTCGGCCATATCGCGGTCGCCAAGTAGATCCATCTTTGTAGCGCCGTCTTTTTTGGTCGCGATGACCGGTTTTTTCTCTTTTTTCTTTTTGCGCTCGATCTTTTCGTCGCTAAATTTAAACATATTTTCCAAATTTAGCGCCGGCGTAGACTCTTTTCTTTCGCTTGCTCTAGGTGCTGGCTGCTCGTCTTTTTTCTTTTTGACGATGACTAGGCCGCGTCTTTTTTGTAGACTAACGTCGGCTAAGCTTTCTTTTGGCTGAACGGGCTCGGTAGCCACAGGTTGGGCTTTTGGCTCCTCTTTAGAAGCTGCTTGGATTTTTGGCTCCGACGCTTTTTCTGCCGGTTTTTGAGTGACTGTTTTTTGTTCTTTTTCGGATTTTTCGTCGTTTTTTGTTTCTACTTTTTCTTTTGGCAAAGGCTTTTCTTCTTTTGCGGCGGTTGGTTTTTTAGCCTCTTTTGGCTTGCTTTCTTTTTCCTCTTTGCCCTCTTTGGCTTCCGCTTTTTTTACGGTCGGTTTTTTCTTTTCCGGTTTTTTCTTGAGAGCTTCGGGGATCTCGCCGGTTTGGATGTAGGTGTATAGCGCCGCCGCTTCTTCAGGACTAACGCCACTTGAGTGCGTTTTGACCTTTAGCCCAAGCTCAATAGCCTTTTCTAAAACCTCTTTGCTATTGTAGCCGAGCTCATTTGCTATCTCTGAAATTCGAACAGTCCCCATTTAAGAGTATCTCCTTTAAATTTTGCCCGTTTTGTAGCGTCGCGATAAAACTACCCGCGACTCTTCCGAGCGATTTTCTTAAAATTTTCTCGTCTTTTTTTAGACATTCTTCGCAAAGATAAAAGCTGCGTCCGTTTCCGTTTCCGAAAAATAGCGAAGAATTTATCAGTCTGTATCTACGCAAAATTTGCTGTGCAAAGCGCTTTTTGCAGACCACGCACGTCCTGATAGGGATAAATTTTTGAGCCATTATTATAACTTCTTTTAGCTTTTTTTTAGCTTTGTAGGATTTTTATCCCGTCGTTGTCAAAATTAAAAATTTCAACGCGAAAGCTCTTAAATTTATCTTGCAGTTTTTGTTTTAAATTCGCCGCATCGCCCGCGTAAACGATGTTTAAAAAGCTTGATCCGCTACCTGAAAGTGTGCTTAAAAGAGCGCCGTTTTCGTAGGCTATCTTGCGCACTTCAAAGAGCTCTGGCAGGTTTTGCATGCGGATTTGCTCGTGCATGATGTCTTTTGCTGCGGTTCTCAAACTGTCTCTTATACACATCTGACGCTGCCGACGATCTTACGCGTG
>CAUUAH010000163.1:0-4033 GCA_963542985.1 uncultured Campylobacter sp.
CCGGCCTGGCCAACCTCGCGCTTTAGCTCCTCAAATTTAGCTCCCGCAAGGCTAGCGAATTTATCGATATTTTCGTTAAATTTTAACTCCTCTAGCTGAAGCTCGATCTGGCGCGAAACGTCGTTTTGCAGGCGCTTAAATTTGGCGAAGTAGCTATCTATGGACTCGTCTAGGATTTCGTTTATCACGGCAGCAGACGGCTCCTCTGAGCGCGCCATATCACGCAGCATCGCTACAAACCTCTCCTCGAGCCTTATAAATTCTTTAGCCTCGCCTAGCAGCATCTGGCCATCCGGGGCAAATTTGATCTCCTCGATAAACTTCTCCGTCCTTTTGCTAAGCGCTTCTTTTACGCCTCCGATCGCGCCGCTGATTAGCTCTTTGGCAAAGGCCTGATCGACGTCGGCTATCTCGCACGCCGCCTCGCAGACCGTCCTTGCGATCTCCAGGATGCGCTCTTTGCTCGCTTCGCCCTCGTTTATCGCGCTAAGCACGACGTTTTTTGCGATTTGCCAGGCGGTATCTTTCACGTCGTCGCCCTTTTCGATGGCGGTTAGAAACGCCGCTTCGGTGGTTTCTTTTAGGATGCCTAGCATTTGCAGCTCGCAGAGCATTTTTTCGTCTATCGCGGTTAAAATTTCGTCTTTATCCGCTAGGTCGCTACTTTTGATGAAATTTTCCATATTTTCAAGTAGCACGCGAACGTCGTTTTTTATCTCGTCTTTTTGCGCGTAAATTTGCCGCTCGATCTGCTCTTTTTCGTAGATTAGGCGGTGGATATACTGCTCTTTTGCTTCGCTTAGCGCGTCGCCCGCGCTTTGGATGATGTTGGCGACGTTTTGACGGTTTAGCAGATCCTCGCTCTTTAGCGCCTCGCAAATTTGCTCAAATTCTTTAGCTAGAGCCGCGTTTGCGTCGCCGCCTTTTGCGCCTTTGACGCTTTTTCTAAACTCGCTTAGCGCAAATTCCCTAATCAAAACGGAAATTTGCGGGTCGTTTTTGTTCTCTTTTATGGTTTGGATGAAGACTAAATTTTGCATGAAAGTCCTTATAGTACGTATTTGCAAACGCGTCTTAGCGCGGAAAATATCTCTAATCGCTCCTCGTTAGAATTAACCAAAACGCTTAGATTGTAGCTTTTGTATTTGCTCTCTTTGCTCGATTTTGACGGCGTTATCTTGTGTTGCCTCTCGCCTACGACGCCCTGCGCGATAGCTTCGGCGTTTTCACTATCAAGCACGATGATTTTGTATTCCCAGAAATTTGGGTATGAGATTTCAGGTTCTTTATTTAGATCGCACGTAGTCGCCACTTTTGCCTCCGCTCTTGCTTTCTAGCGCGATATCTGTTATCTGCATGGTTTTATCTATCGCTTTTATCATGTCGTAGATCGTTAGAAGTCCGACGCTAACGCCCGTTAGTGCCTCCATCTCTACGCCCGTTTTGCCGTCTATCTTTACGCTAACGGTTAGCTTGTAGGCGCAGATACCCTCTAACTCCTCGATGTCGCAGTTTATGCCGCTAATTAGCAGCGGGTGGCACATCGGGATGAGTTCGCTCGTCTTTTTTGCGCCCATTATCGCGCCTACTACGGCGGTTTGCAGGACTGGGCCTTTTTTGCCCGTGTTGTTTTTGATCGCGTCAAAGGCTTCACGCGACATTTTTATTATGCCGCTTGCTACGGCTATGCGAGTAGTTACGCCCTTGTCGCTTACGTCGACCATTTTGGGGCGGTTGTTTTCGTCTATGTGAGTTAGCATTTTCGTCCTTTTGCCTGAAACGCTAAATTTGCTTAAATTTGAGCTAGGCGTGGTAAATTTATGAGAAGGATTATAACTAAAAAAGCTTAATGAATAAGACAAAAACGCCTCGGCAGGGGGAGCCAAGGCGCCGTTACAAAAAGGAGGTTTTCTTGTCGGACGCGGAAATCATACCAAAAAGGTCTAAATTTTATCCCAATTTTTCGTAAATATATTATTCCTTGCTTTTCGTGTAGGCCAGAGCGCCTGATTTTAGGCGTTTTAGCCCCTCTAGCACGCGTGATCTTTGCGTAGCGATATTAAGGCGCAGGAAGCATTTTTCCGCACCTCTGTACGCGTTGCCATCGTTTAGCCAAAGACCCGCTTTTTGGCGTAAAAATTTATGAAAATCGCTCGCGTCGTCGCAAATTTCGCGGCAATCAAGCCAGAGCAGATAGGTCGCGTCCTGCTCCACAAGCCTGATCTGCGGCAGTTCGTTTTGCAAAAACTCGCTCACGATTTTGCGGTTTTGCTCTACGTATTCGCGCATCTGCTCGAGCCACGCTTCGCCTCGCTCAAACGCCGCGATCGCCGCGATACAAGAAAACGCATTGCCCTCGCCGACCTCATCGTCGTTGATGGCCTTTGCCATTTTGGCGCGCAGTTTTGGGTTTGGCACTACGGCGGCGGAGCTTTGCAGGCCTGCGATGTTAAAGGCTTTTGTCGGCGAAACGCAGGTGATCGAGATGTTTTTGCAAGTCTCGCTCGCGCGGATAAACGGCACGTAGCTTTTGCCCGGGCTCGTTATGTCGCAGTGAATCTCGTCAGAGATCACCAAAACGCCGTGTTTAGCGCATAGTTCGCCGATTTTGGCTAGCTTCTCGGCACTCCAAATTTTACCGACGGGATTGTGCGGGTTACAAATGATAAACATCGTCGCTAGCGGGTCGGCAAGCTTTTCTTCGAGATCGGCAAAGTCGATATCGTAGCCGCGCCCGTCGTAGGCTAGCTCGTTTGCGAGCGCTACTCTGCCGTTGTTTTCGATGCTGCGGTAAAAGACGTGATAGACGGGGCTTTGGATCACGATTTTATCGCCTACGCTCGTAAATTTGCGTACGGCGGAGCTGATGATCGGGATCACTCCCGTGCAAAAAATCAGCCAGCTCGGGTCAAATTTGACGTCGTGGCGCCTGCTCCACCACGAGCAGATCACCCCGCTCCACTCCTGCGGCACATACGAGTAGCCAAAAACACCGTTATTCAGGCGCTTTTGTAGCGCTTCTAAAATCTCGGGCGCAACCTTAAAATCCATATCCGCCACCCACATCGGTAGCTCGTCGCCGCTTGTTTTCCATTTTGACGAATATGTCCCGCCTCGATCTATAGCCGCATCAAAATCGTATTTCATTTGCTCTCCTTGCGTGATTTTTGCGGATATTTTAGCGAATTTGACGGCTAAAATTTAAAATTTTGCTAGATTTTTTAGTAAAGTCGATTTTTAATGCAATATTTTTTATAATTGCATTAAAAAATTATCAAATTTAAGGATAAAAATGCTCACGATAACCTCACGTTTGCCAAGCGCAAATTTAAAAATTTCAAAAGCGTTGCCCCAGCTCATCCAAGGCTACATCTACCGCTATTTACCAAGCGCCGAGCACGATGGGTACAGGCATGAGCCCAGCGGCAAAATTTTTAAACGAACGAATTTCGATTTTCGTTTAAATGGTGCAAATTTGCGGATTAGATTTACCTCTTATGAGCCGGAATTTGAAAAAATAATTGCGCTTGCCGTGCTAAAAGATGGGCTAAGCTTGGGTGAGATTTGCCTGTGTGATACGACGGTGGCGGTGAGCGAGCATAGAACTGCGCAAAGCGAAGCGGTGCTACAAGGCTGCGTAGCATGCGCTATAGGCGGGCTTTTGGGGCATAAAATTTACCTGCAACCGCAAGATTCCAGGCATCTTGAGATGATGAAAACGAACGCCTTGCAAAGATTTGAAACGCTTACCGGACGCAGATACAACGGTAAATTTGAGCTAAATCTACTCTGGCAAAATTTGCAAAATCCATTTAATTTTTACTACGGCAACAACCGCTCCCCAGTTCAGGCTTGGCAAGCGAAATGGAAAATTTGCGCGCAACCAGAGCTTATAAATTTGACCCTTGATGCTGGCGTCGGAAGTGGATGTATGAACTGTGGAGCGGGGTTTTTAGAAGCAGTAGAATAAAAAATAAATTTTATGAATCTTTAAGGTATATTGTACTACTGTCTCTTATACACATCTGACGCT
>CAUUAH010000164.1:0-4020 GCA_963542985.1 uncultured Campylobacter sp.
TACACGCGTAAGATCGTCGGCAGCGTCAGATGTGTATAAGAGACAGAAATTTGGGTAATTTTAAAAGAAAAAGGGGCTTTCGCCCCAAGGATTACGCAGCGGGATAAACAGAAACTTTTTTTCTATTTTTATCTAGTCTTTCGAATTTAACGAAACCGTCGATTAGCGCAAAAATCGTGTGATCTTTGCCTAGACCGACGTTGCTGCCCGCGTGAGTAGCGGTACCGCGCTGGCGGATGATGATGTTGCCCGCACGAACGAATTCGCCGCCGAATTTTTTAACGCCTAAGCGTCGTCCGATACTATCTCGGTTATTCTGGGTTGAGCCTTGACCTTTTTTGTGTGCCATTTCTTATCTCCTTAAGCTGCGATACTTACGACTTTTACGCGTGTAAACTGTCTTCTAAAACCGCGTTTTAGTTTTGAGTCTTTGCGTCTGCGTTTTTTGTAAATAACGACTTTTTTATCCTTGCCCTCGTTTACGACTTCAAGAACGACTTTCGCACCCTTTACGAACGGCGCGCCTACCTTTACTTCACCGTCGTTTACGCACAAAACGTCCGTAATCTCGACTGATGATTTTGCTTCAGCACTAAAATGGTCAAGCTTAAGATATTCGCCTTCGCTGACGCGATACTGCTTGCCGCCGTGCTTAAATATAGCGTATTTTGACATACTCTACCTTTCTAAAATTTGGTAAGACCAAAAAGCGCTTTTGGATTTCAAAAGACTTGGGGAGCTTTGTTGGTTGTAAGAGACGGATGATACCCAAAAATTTATAAATTTTGGTTTAATGTTCTAGCTTTTAAAATTTCATCCGCTAAATTTTCGACCATCGCGTCGTGATCTAGGAAGCGTATTTGGTCGCTCGGCGAAGGCCCGTCAAAAGGCTGGTGAAGCACGGTTTTAGCCGGCGGCGCGTTTAAAATTTGATTAAAAACGTCAAATTCAGGCGGAAAGCTAAAATACAATTTTGGCTGTGCCGGTTCGCCGCCCAAAAGCCTTTTTGCGTAATTTTCATTGAAATTTTTAGTTTTCGGCAAGATAATACACTCAAAAATCTCAAAAGGCAAGAGATGATGCGCCAAAGCGTAAAGTCCGTGCGCAAAAAAACTAATCCGCTTTTCAAATTGCGGCGCGGCGGTTCTGGCAACTTTTACGCAAAAATTACTCAAACTCTCGCTCATCGCGGCCGCGTCTTTTTCGTGCAAGGCAAGGATGAATTTTACCGCTTCTCTTTCGTTTACCGGCTTTTTTGAGTCCGCAAATCTGCGCGCTTTTTTCAGTGCGGGCTCAAGCGATTTTTTATCGTCCCATAGCAGCGCCGAAACCAGATCGCTCATCACGCATAAAAATCTATATCCGTTCGTGCTAGGCGGCATAGAGTGCGTCATTACGTTTTTCGCGCCGTCCGTGTCGCCGCACGCTAGCGCAAGAAACGAATGAATAAGCCTCTCGCACTGATCGTATCCGCCCTCACAGCCCGGCAGTAGTTCGTTTCTGGCGTACTGAAAAACAAGATCGTTTAGAGCCTCCACATCGCCGCTTTCTATACATTTTTCCAGCCAAATTTCATAAGGAATTTACGGTATCGAAAAAGCCATCAGCTTTATCAACTCGCACAAAAACTCGCGCTCGCTTAAGTTTTTCTTTTTTAGCTTGGCCAAAACTTCGCCGCACTCGTCCAAAAGTAGCTCGGTTTCGCTCTTTTGCGGTTTTTTAGATTATAAAAATTTGCGGGAATTCTCCTGCAAGGGCCGTGAAGATACTTTCATCTATATGCTTCCTGTTTTTATTTATTTTATCAAAAATTTCTTGCGCCTGCGGCAAATGCGAGCCGTATCTAGCCAGATATAGCCAGTCTAGCCCTTCGCACGGCGTTTTAGCAAGCGCCTTACCGCCTTTAGTCGCCCTAGCCGAATACTCCAAAACCAAAGGCAAGGCCGAGTGCGCCGCGTCCTCTTTATATAAAATTCCCGTCATCGCGTAAAATTTAGCGCAGTACTCTTTGCTAACAAGCAAACTCGCCAAAAAGCCGTTTTCGCCGCCGCCTGCTAAAAACGCGATCGTTAGAGCCGCGCTACCTTGCACGTCTAGGCTTTTAAATTTGACGGTGCCTTTTAGAGCAGGTATCGCGCGCGTCGTGCCTAGCTCGCGCAGGGCAACGGCGGTCCAAAGGAGATCAAATTTATCCTAAGAGCTTTGCAAAACTTCTATCAAATTTGACTCGTCGTAGGGGATTTTACGGCTTTTAAAATGGTCCGCGGCAGCCTCGTTACGCGCTCTCATCTGCCCAAACCACTCGCTTACGTGATCGTCAAGCTTTTGCATTTTTCTCCTTTAAATTTAGACAATTGTAGCGTAAAATTTAACCTCGTTTTAGATATAATCGCCCAAATTTAAGCAAATTCAGGATAGAGATGGCAGGCGAAGACCAAGAAAAAACCGAAGAACCCACCTCCAAAAAGATTGAAGACGCGCGCAAGGACGGCAACGTCCCCAAAAGCCAAGACCTCGCGGGCTTCGTCACGCTCGCGGTCGCGATCTTCGTCGTTGTGGCGCTTCTTGGCTTCATCGGCGATCAGTTTTTCACGCTATACAACTACTATCAGAGTCTAATCGGCCAGGATTTTACGCGCAAGCTGCTCTTTAGCGTCGCGATCACGACGATATTTCGCACGCTGCTCATCATCCTGCCTATCGCCGTTTGCATCGCGATCGCGGGCGTCGTCGCCAACCTGATGCAGTTTGGATTTATATTTACGACCAAGCCTTTGGAGCCAAATTTAAACAAAATCAATCCGATAAAAGGTCTCAAAAATCTCTTTTCTCTTAAAAAACTGATAGACGGCATCAAGATGGTGCTCAAGGTCACGGCGGTTTTTACGGTCGGATTTTTGATGTTTTTAAGCTTTATCAAAGAGCTGCCACACACGCTGTTTTTCTCGATGGCGGCGCAGCTGGCGTGGCTAAAAGAAAAAATGCTGATTTTAGCTGCCGTGATGCTAATAGTGATGTTTATCATCGGGCTTCTTGACGTGCTGATCGTGCGTTTTCAGTACTTTCGCGACCTAAGAATGAGCAAGCAGGAGATCAAGGACGAGTACAAGCAGATGGAGGGCGACCCGCAAGTCAAAGGTCGCATCCGCCAGCTGCAAATGCGAGCCGCGCGCAACAGAATGATGCAAAATATCCCGCAAGCAGACGTCATCATCACAAACCCGACCCACTACGCCGTCGCGCTTCGCTACGATAAAACAAAGGAAAAAGCGCCAGTGATCCTGGCTAAAGGCGTGGATTTTCTAGCGCTTCGTATCAAGCAAATCGGAGTAGAAAATAACGTCAAAATCGTCGAAAATCCGCCGCTAGCGCGCGAGCTATACAAGATGTGCGAGGTGAACGACATGATCCCGGCAGAGCTCTTTCGCGCCGTCGCCGAGGTGCTAAGCTTCGTCTATATGAGCGACAAACAAAAATTCGGCGATAGATTGAAGTGAAATTTAAATTTAACTTTTTAGCTCTAAATTTAAAGCCAAATTCGGAGTCAAATTTATGCCGCTCAAATTTGAACAAATTTTAGAATTCTACTCGCCGAGACCCGCAACTTTAAAGTGCTAAATTTGATTTGGCCAAATTTGGTGTTGTGCATTAAATTTAATCTTTCTTGTTAAGGGGGAAGGGGCTTGAATTACGCTCTGCTTCGCAGTTGTGAGCGTAGTGAAACAAAAGAGCTCCCTCTTGTATCCACCTTTCTCTTTTCTTCGGGAGAGGAAGGGGGTACTACTTACGAAGCGGCCCCTTCCTCTCCCAAGCCCTCTCCAACCCCACTGCACGTTCAAGGGGTGCAACCGCGCTGTCGCGCCGCACGTTTTTAAATTTGCGTTTTTGTGGTGTGGGTCTCGGTGGGTAAAATTTGTAAATTCGAAATTTGATTATAAGAAATCGAGGCAAAATATCGTGAGATTATTTTGAGAGTTGTGCAGAAATTTTAAGTCAAGGCTAGACAAATAGTCTGCCGCA
>CAUUAH010000165.1:0-4017 GCA_963542985.1 uncultured Campylobacter sp.
ATGAGCGCTAGTCTCGTGGGCTCGGAGATGTGTATAAGAGACAGCTTACAAAGCAGCGCCAGCACGTAGCTAGCCGAGCCGATCTCGCAGCGAACAAGATTTTCGGCGCCTAAAATTTTATCCTCAAAGCAAGAGATATATAAAAATTCGTTTTGCTTTATCTGCTCCGCTAGCTGCGGATTTTGTTCGCAAAGCAGGCTTGCTAGACTCAAAGTTTTTGCATTTTTAAATTCGCCAAATTTCATCGTTTATCCTTTAAATTTAGCTTGGATTTTATAAAAATTTGTTTTAAGAGGGGGTAAATTTGCGCCGTTTAGACGCAAATTTGGTTATTTTTCTAGGCCGAATTTGACAGCTGCTTTAGCAAGCTCGAGAGTAGCGTCTACGAATTTATCTTTTTTCGTCGCGTACGGTAAAAACAGCGGTATCTCCGTGCAAGCCGCGATATATGCGTCGGCCTCGATAGCCGCGATCGTGTCGTTAAAGAGCTCAACGTACTCTTTTAGCTTGTTTGCTTTTGCGCCCTTGTAAATGCAGTCCATGATGTTTGTCATCAAATTTTCGGGGATTTTCACACACTCTAGACCCGCGGCGATCAGCTCGTTTTCGTAAATTTTAGCCGCTGTCGTGCCGGTGGTGGCGATGACGGCGATCTTTTTAGCGTGCGGGAAATTCGACTTTATCGACGCGGTCGTGATTTTAGCGATGTGCAGGATATTTACGCCGCACTCATCGGTTAGGCGCTTGGCAAAAAAGTGAGCCGTGTTGCAAGCGATACAAATAGCCTCGCAGCCAGCGTTTTTGAGCCTATTTGCGGACTCTTTCATAAAAGGAAATGGATCCTCGCCTCCGTGCAGGATATACGCCGTGCGGTCGGGGATCTGCGGGTAGTTGTCGATGACGATGGGGATGTTTTCCTGGTCTTTTGCGGCGTTTGTGAGTTCTACGATCTTGGCGTACAGATCTATCGTAGCTAACGGTCCCATACCGCCTAAAATTCCGATTCGTTTCATGAAAAAGTCCTTAAATTTAAAAAAGCCGAGAGCGAACTCTCGGCTAAATTTGGCTCAAAATCCTCAGATAAGAACAGGAGCTATTAGGAACGCAAATGCAACTGAAAGCGCGACCATGATGGTGCCAGGCACGAAGAATGAGTGGTTAAATACAAATTTACCGACTCTAGTCGTACCAGTATCGTCCATAGCGATAGCGCCCAAAGTCGTAGGATACGTAGGAAGTACGAATAGTCCTGAAACAGCGGCAAATGAAGCAACTAGGATCCAAATTTGACCTGAGTTTTCAGGCGTAGTCATACCTAGCGCAGCAGCGACCGCAGGCATCATAACGCGAGTGGTTGCAGCTTGAGAGTATAGCAAGCAGCTTAGGAAATATAGCGCGACGGCTAGTATAAACGGATACTGCGTAACGACGTTTTTAGCTACCTCTTTGATGCTATCGATGTGGCCGTTAACGAAAGTAGTGCCTAGCCATGCGATACCGATGACGCATATGCACGCGTTCATACCGCTTTGGAAAGTGCTGGTTGAAAGCAATTTGCTAGTGTCGACCTTACAAAGCGTAGCGATAAGGAAGCCAATAGTAAGCATAAAGCTGATGATAGCAGCGTCTCTAGAAAGGATAGGTTTTTCCACAATGCCAAGGCTCTTTGAAATAACGAGCGCATAGCAAACGACGACTAAAACGCCGATAGCAAATATCGCAACCGATCTTTTCGCATAAGGTTTAAGCTCTTGATACTCTACCTCTTTTATCTCCGAAACCGCGCCTCTAGCAAGCCTGTCTTGATAGATAGGGTCTTTTGAGAGGTCAAGATCGTAAAATTTATTTACGATAAAGGCCGTAACGATCATAGCTACGAAAGTAGTAGATATGCAGATGAAAAGTAGCATCGGATAGCTAACGCCAAGAGGCTCGCAAACGCCGGTCATAGCAACGAAAGCCGCAGATATAGGGCTAGCGGTGATCGCTACTTGAGATGAAACGACCGAAAGCGCAAGAGGCGCGCTAGGTTTGATGTTTTGCGTTTTAGCAACCTCTACGATAACCGGAATCATAGAAAACGCAGTGTGACCCGTACCTGCTAGGATCGTAAGCAGATAGGTAACGATAGGCGCTAGGTAGTTGATTTGTTTTGGGTTCTTGCGCAAAATTTTAGATGCTACTTGAACCAAGTAATCAAGTCCACCCGCGACTTGCATCGCAGTGATGGCTGAAATAACGGACGCGATAATTAAAATAACGTCCATCGGGATATCTTTCATATCCACTTTCATACCGAGCATCGCCAAGATAACGACGCCAAGACCGCCGGCATATCCGACGCCCATACCACCTAGCCTAACGCCCAGGTAGATACCTCCGAGTAGGACTATAATCTGTAAAATCAGCATTATATCCATAGGAAAACTCCTTATATTAGATTTTTTTACTTACTAAATTTAAAAGGCGCCGAATTTGACTTCGGCGCTTTAAGACTTTTGCTCAATTATTTGCCCATGTGAGGGTTTAGCATATTTTTAGGTTCTAGGATCTTGTCTATCTCCTCTTTTTTCAAATATCCTCTCTCTAAGCAAATGTCGCCTACAGCTTTACCTGTTTGCAACGCTTCTTTAGCGATGCTTGCAGATTTTTCGTAGCCGATGTATGGGTTAAACGCAGTCACGATACCGACTGAGCCGAGTACTGATTTTAAGCATGCCTCAGGATTTGCGGTTAGTTTTCTGATCGCTTTTTCGGCTAGGGTTTTCATCGCGTTTTCTAGGATAAATATAGAGTTAAATAGCGCATAAGCGATACCTGGCTCAAAAGCGTTTAGCTCAAATTCGCCTCTCTCGCTGCAAAGCATGATAGTTACGTCGTTGCCGATTACCTCGTAGCATGCCTCGCCTACGACCTCTGCGATGACAGGGTTTACTTTACCGGGCATGATGGAGCTGCCAGGCTGCATCTGAGGTAAATTTATCTCGCCAAGACCGCATCTTGGGCCTGAGTTCATTAACCTTAAATCGTTTGCGATCTTGCTTAATCTAACGGCAGCCGTTTTTAGCGCGCCGCTAACGTGAACGAAATCCGCAGTATCTTGAGTAGCTGCGATGAAATCATCTGCAGGTTTAAAGTTTACGCCCGTGATTTGACTCAAAATTTTATGAACGGCTACTTTATAATCAGGGTGGCAGTTGATGCCCGTGCCGATTGCGGTAGCACCCATATTTAGCACAGCCATAGACTCTCTTGCGGCAGTGATTTTTTCGATATCGCTTTTGATGTAGCTTGCAAATGCGTTAAATGTGTTGCCAAGAGTGGTAGGCACGGCATCCTCTAGCTCGGTTCTACCCATTTTGATGATATCTTTGAAGTCTTTTGCTTTAGCTTCTAGCTCGCTTTTTAGTAGCTCCATAGCCTTTAAAAGATCGGTTAATTTCGCGTAAGCAGCGACTTTAATCGAGCTTGGATAAGAGTCGTTGGTGCTTTGACCGAGGTTTGTGTGGTCGTTTGGATGTAGGTACTGATACTCGCCTTTTTTGTGTCCTAGGCTCTCAAGCGCGATGTTCGTGATAACTTCGTTCGAGTTCATATTGGTGCTAGTACCCGCACCGCCTTGGATCATGTCTACTACAAATTGATCTAAATATTTACCCGCAATTATCTCGTCGCACGCTTTTGCAATAGCGTCGGCTTTTTGCGCGTCTAGAACGCCAACTTCTTTGTTTGCCAGAGCTGCGGCTTTTTTGATTTGGGCAAATGCTTTTACAAAATACGGATAGTCTTTGAGCTGTCGTCCGCTCATGTGGAAATTCTCAAGCGCCCTAAATGTTTGTACGCCATAATATACATCATCAGCTATCTCTAGCTCACCTATGAAGTCGTGTTCTCTTCTGGTTCCCATAATGGTACTCCTTGTGATGAAATTGAATAGTGAAACTATAGCGCAATTAAACTGATATTTAAATTCTGTCTCTTATACACATCTGACGCTGCCGACGATCTTACGCGTGT
>CAUUAH010000166.1:0-4006 GCA_963542985.1 uncultured Campylobacter sp.
ACGCGTAAGATCGTCGGCAGCGTCAGATGTGTATAAGAGACAGTAACTTGACAATAATCGGCTAAAGTTATATAATATAGTCATTATAAACTAAAGGAGAAAAAAATGGCGAATTTAGGCGAAAATTTAACCGCACAAATGCAAGAGCTGGTAGAAAAGGGCGTCGCGTTAGCGATACACGCGAAAAATCCGCAAATGTTTCCGCTTCACTTGCTTTGGGCGCTGGTCGCAGATAGCGGCTCGCTACTCAACCAAGTTTTTAACAAAATGAACGTCAGCAAGGACGCGGTGGAGCTTGAAGTAAAAAGCAAAGCCGCACAGCTACCTACAAGCTCGAACGTCAGCAAAGAAAACGTGCAAATTTCAAAGGAGCTAATTAACTCTCTTGAAAGCGCAAAAGCTCTGATGGTGAGCCTAGGGGATAGCTATATCGCGGTAGATACGTGGATTATCTCGGCGCTTGAGCTACCCGAGATCAAGCAAATTTTAGGCAAATTTACCGACGTTTTAGAAATCCGCAAAAATTTAGAAAGTATAAGGGCAGGGCGCAAGATAGACAGCCAAACCGGCGACGAGACGCTAGATAGTTTGGAGAAATACGGCATCGATCTAACTGCAAAGGCGCTAAATAAGGAGCTCGATCCTGTCATCGGGCGCGATGAAGAGATAACGCGCATGATGCAAATTTTAATAAGAAAAAGCAAGAATAATCCTATTTTATTAGGCGAGCCTGGCGTGGGTAAAACCGCTATCGTCGAGGGTCTAGCGCAAAAAATCGTGGCAAAAGATGTGCCTACGAGTCTAGCAAACAAACGCGTAGTAGCACTCGATATGAGCGCGCTAATCGCGGGCGCGAAGTACCGCGGCGAATTTGAAGACAGGCTAAAAGCCGTCATAAACGAGGTAAAAAGCGCGGGAAATATCATCCTTTTTATCGACGAGATCCACACCATCGTGGGCGCTGGAGCTAGCGAAGGTAGCATGGACGCGGCAAATATCCTAAAGCCCGCGCTTGCCAGAGGCGAACTGCACGCCGTAGGCGCTACGACGCTAAAAGAGTACCGCAAGTATTTCGAAAAGGACGCCGCGCTGCAACGCCGCTTTCAGCCCATCGACGTAAAAGAGCCTAGCGTAAACGAAGCGCTTCAAATTTTACGCGGCATAAAAGAACGCCTCGAGGTGCACCACGGCGTGACGATTACCGATAGTGCGCTAGTCGCGGCGGCAAAGCTAAGCGACCGCTACATCTCAAACCGCTTTTTGCCCGATAAAGCGATCGATCTCATCGACGAGGCCGCAGCCGAGCTAAAAATGCAGATAGAAAGCGAGCCGTACGAGCTAGCCCGCATCAAACGCGAGATCGTTACGCTGCAGGTCGAAAAAGAGGCGCTAAAAATGGAAGATGAGGCCAAAAACGCGGCTCGCCTAACCGAGATAGAAAAGCAAATCGCCGACCTAAACGAACAAAAACACGCCCTTGACGGTAAATTTGAAAACGAAAAGGCGGTTTTTGGCGGTATTTCAAAAGCAAAAAAAGAGATAGATAGCCTAAAAAGCGAGGCTGAGATAGCGCGCAGAAACGGCGATTTGCAGCGCGCGGCCGAGATCGAATACGGCAAAATTTTAGAAGCCGCCAACCGCCAAAAAGAGCTCGAAAAAAAATGGGACGAGATGAAAAAGGGCGGCGTGCTACTAAAAAATCAGGTTGATGAGGAGCTGGTGGCCGAAATACTAAGCAAATGGACGGGAATTTCAGTCAGCAAAATGCTAACTAGCGAAAAGCAAAAATACCTAATGATCGAGGAGCATTTGCGCGAAAGCGTCGTCGGCCAGGATGCAGCTCTGCACGCGCTAGCAAGAGCTATCAAACGAAACAAAGCGGGTCTAAACGAGGGCGCGCGTCCGATCGGATCGTTTTTGTTTTTGGGGCCTACTGGCGTGGGTAAAACGCAGTCAGCAAAGGCTTTGGCTAAATTTTTATTTGACGACGAGCGCGCGCTCATACGCTTTGATATGAGCGAATACATGGAAAAGCACAGCGTCTCTCGCCTGCTCGGAGCGCCTCCTGGATACGTGGGTTACGACGAGGGCGGACAGCTGACCGAAGCCGTGCGCAGACGTCCGTATAGCGTTATACTTTTTGACGAGATTGAAAAGGCTCACAAGGACGTGTTTAACGTGCTTCTAGGTATCCTAGACGACGGGCGGGCGACTGATAACAAGGGCGTGACGGTCGATTTTAAAAACACGATCATCATCCTCACGTCCAACATCGCGTCAAATTTTATCATGGATCTAAAAGGCGAGGAGCGCGAGCAAGCGGTAAAAAACGAGCTTAAAAACTACTTTAAACCCGAGTTTTTAAACCGTCTTGACGATACGATAATCTTTAATCCGCTCGACGAAGACGGGCTCATAAAAATCGTAGATATAATGTTTAAAGAGCTTGAAAAAACGCTGCAAAATCGCGGTATAAAAGCAAGCCTAAGCGAAGAGGCTAAGAAATTTATCGCGGGTGCGGGCTTTGACATCGTTTACGGCGCTAGACCGCTTCGCCGTGCGCTCTATGAGCTGGTCGAAGATCCGCTAGCCGATATGATCCTGCGCGACGAGCTTGAAAGCGGCGACGAGATCGTAGTCGGAAGCGATAAAGAAAAAATAACGATCTCTAAAATTTAACCCAAATTTACGGTCGCGTTTCGGGCGCGGCCGTTTTGTTCTCGCATCAAATTCTCTAAATTTAACCGCGCAATTATCTTATATTATATAGACTGCTCAAATTTGAAAACAGCATATTGACTCGCAAATTTAGCTAAATTTCAAATTTAGCAAGCTTGCGTACCGTTAGCCGTCTGGGTCAAATTTACCAAAATCGTTCAAATTTAGCGGCTATTCTCCGCTCAGCTCCTCGGCCACCTGCGCAGCGAGTTTTAGCTTTTCGCTATCAAAATGCGTGTAAATTCGCGAGGTGTTTAAGCTGGCGTGTCCGAGCGCTTCTTGCACTAAAACTAGATCCTTTTGCTTTTTATAAAGCATCGTGGCAAAGGTATGACGCAACATGTGAGCGCCGTTTTTTTCCTTGCGGATACCCGCTTTAAAGAGTATCTGCTCGACGATGCGGCTCACGTAGGCCTGCGTTAGGCGCGTGCCTTTTTTGTTGATAAAAAGATATCCTTCTTTATTTATATAGTTTATCGCGATCGCGTCTAGGTGGGCTTCGATGAGGCGGCGTTTGATCATGACGACGCGGTATTTGTTGCCTTTGCCGCGAATCCTGATAACGTAGAGTTCGCCGTCCTCGGCTATGTCTTTGCGTTTTAGATTTAGTGCCTCACTCACGCGGATACCGGTGAAAATAATGATTTTTATGATGAGCTTGTTGCGGTTGGCGTTGCTTTTAAACTCCGCGTTTTCGATCGCCTCCAAAAATCTTTTGACCTCATCCTCACTCATAAACTCAGGCAGCTTTTGCCCGCGCGCTCCGCCCACGCCGCCCCAGTTTTTTAGCTCGATGTCAAACACGTGCGCCTTGCTATCCTCTTCGTTTTGCTTATCCAAAAATGCGAAAAAATTTATCGCGCTTATGCGGTAGTTTTTCTTGCTCGCGTCGCTTAGTCCGCCCGTGACGCTAGCTAGCACCTCGCTTAGCAGCTCCTCGTCGATCTGCTTTAGGCTCTCTAGCTCGTAAAATTTGAGCGTTTCGAATATCTTTTTAAGCGGATTAAAGTATGTATTTATGCCCGTTAGCCCGGCGTTTCTAGCCGATTTTACGAGGCCGTCTAGTTGGTCGATGTTTTTTATCTCGCGGCTAAGGGCGAAATTTACGCTTGCTAGCGCCTTTGGGTCGCGAAGCTCTTTGTTTGAGAGCGAGCTAAGCTTAAATTTGACGTATCTAGTGAGCCAAAATATAAACGAGTTTTCAAAACTATCCTTGCAATCAAGCGCGTATTTCAAGATATTTTCCCTGTCTCTTATACACATCTGACGCTGCCGACGATCTTACGCG
>CAUUAH010000167.1:0-4004 GCA_963542985.1 uncultured Campylobacter sp.
AACGCGCGGGACTTTGAGCCGTTAATTTAGCCCGTCTTGGTCAAATTTGCCCGCTCAAATTTGACTACTCCTGCATCCAAACCGCCAAAAATCCAAGCAAAATGATAGCTAAAAACAAACCCGTCTGAAAATAGAAATTCTTTTTTAAATTTTCGTTTATCAGAGCGCAAAGCTCGGAAATAAAGATGTATAGCTCGCTCACACATATCCTTTGGCCTCAAGTTTTATGTCAAATTTGCCGCCCTCGCAGAGTCAAATTTGAGCGAGCCATTAAAAAGCGGCTCAAATTTGGCTTGGATTATAAATTTGAGCTTGGCTCGTCTTTAAATTTCCTTCTAACAAAAACAGCGCAAACTACAAACGAAACTGCCGTCAAAGCGTAAAAGATATAGCTAAAAATAGGATTTGCGCGTGTCTCGCCATCTTTTAGCTTTTTTACCGAAACGGCGTTTCTAAACATATCTAGTACCGCGATGCGCCAGCCGTAGTATTTGATCTGCGCCCTGCCTTCGCCAACTAGACTCTGTGCGGCGGCTTGGACGTCGGCGGAGTTAAATTTAAAATAAAGCGGCAAGCCCCAGCCCGTATCCTCGTTTCGATACGGCATCACCTTCGTGCCGTTTAGCTCCCGCGTGTAGATAAAATACACGTCGCGCGTCGGCCCGTCGGCCGGATTTTGCGCGTCGATAAAGCCGTCTTTGTCCATGCGCTTGACTTCGCCGCCCGTGATGATCGCCTCGTCGTAGTGCGGAAAAGCGTAGTTTATCGCCGTAAGCACCAAGGCATGCAGAGCAAACAGAAAACTAATGATGAAAATTCGGAGGTATTTTTTAAATTTTTGCATTTTCGTCCTTTGGGGCGAATTGTACAAGATAGAAGTTTAGAAGAAGCTAAGCCCCTAAAGCAGGGGCTTAGAGGGGTTAGGCTTTGGCCTTGCAGCCGCAGCTTCCCGCGATAAATTTAAGAATCTGTATAAAGAAGCAAACGCCGCCGATGATAAAGATCGTATCGCCGATCATCCTTAGCCAGCGTAAATTTTGCAAATGATCCATTTGCAAGAACTCCGCGCTTCTAGCGTACCACATGCCCACATCTATCGCAGCGACCGCCTGATAAAGACCGATCGGGAGCAGCGACGCCACGATCATCAGCATTAGTCCCGCATTTAGCGACCAAAAGCCAACTTTCATCAGCTTGTCGTTAAATTCTTGCCCTTTGAAAAGATAAAGCGCCACGAGCCAAACAAAACCAAGAGCCAAAAAGCCGTAAACTCCAAACAGCGCCGCGTGTCCGTGCACCGAAGTGGTATTTAGCCCTTGGATGTAGAACAAAAATAGCGGCGGGTTGATAAGGAAACCAAATACGCCCGCGCCCAGCATATTCCAAAACGCCACCGCGATAAAGCAGTAAAGCGGCCATTTGAGATTTTTCGCCCAGCTCTGCGCGAACTGAAGCGAATACTGATGAAACGCCTCTGCTCCAAGAAGTACCAAAGGTACGACCTCAAGCGCGGAAAAGCTAGCGCCCACAGCCATTATCGGAGTGGTCGTTCCCGCAAAATAAAGGTGGTGGAAGGTGCCCGGGATACCGCCTATCAAAAATAAGCTCGCGCTCGCTAGAGTCGAATAAGTCGCAAATTTTTTACCGACTAAGCCCAAAGATGCAAACACGAACGCAAGCGAAGCGGTCGCAAACACCTCGAAAAAGCCCTCAACCCAAAGGTGAACGACCCACCAACGCCAGTACTCCATCACCGGTAGCGGGCTTCTTTGTCCGTAAAATAGCCCCGCGCCGTAGAAAAGTCCCACCGCGATAGCAGAAGCCGTAAAGATAGCTAGCAGGTTTTTATCGCCATCAGCCTTAAACCCGCCGACAAATCCGCGAAGCACGAGCGCCATCCAGATAACAAGACCGACAAACAAAATAAGCTGCCAAATCCTGCCAAGCTCGATATACTCGTATCCTTGGTGACCAAGCCAAAAGCTCAGGCTAGTATCCATCTTGCCCGCTATCGCCATGTATTCGCCGATAAAGCTACCCACGACTAGGAAAAGTAGCGCGTAAAATAGCAGATCAACGCCTAGTTTTTGAAATTTAGGATCCTTGCCGCCGTTGATGATAGGCGCTAGGAAAAGTCCGGCCGCCAAAAAGCCCGTCGCGATCCAGAAAATACTCGCCTGGATGTGCCAAGTGCGCGCCAAAGAGTACGGGATGTACTGGGATAAATTTATGCCGTAAAACTCCTGTCCCTCGACCGTGTAGTGCGCCACGAAGCCGCCTATCATGATTTGGAAAACAAAAAGCGCAAGTGCGACGAAAAGGTATTTGCCAAGCGCCTTTTGAGACGGGGTCAAATTGAGTCTTGAAAGCGGATCGGCGTCGATAGGAGCGAGTTTCTCGTGATCTTTTTCGCCGTAGAAATTTGAAAACCAAACTAAAAGACCAACGCCCGCAACCAAAATCGTAACGCTAATAATCGTCCAAAATACGTTTTCTTTCGTTGGAACGTTGTCGATTAGCGGTTCGTGCGGCCAGTTATTGGTGTACGTGGCCTCACTATTTGGGCGATTCGTCGCCGTAGCCCAGGTCGCCCAGAAGAAGAAATCATTTAGCTGCTCGCGGTTTTCCTCTTTAGCTAGCGTGTTGTTTTTCATCGCATAGTTTTCGCGTAGTTTTTGGTATTTCGGATCGTTGCCAAAAAGCCCGTTATACTCGTCTCGCACTACCTTTGCCGCCGCGATCCTCTCGTCGCTGATCGTTATAACGCCGTTTTTTAGCGTATTTGTGCGGTATTCGCTCTTGGTTAGAGCCTTGATGTTGGCTTGTTGCTCGGCGCTCAGAGCGTCAAATTTAGCTCCGTAAAGCTGATTTGCCTTTATATCCATAAATGCGACTAGCTCTTTATGTAGCCAATCAGCCGTCCAGTCAGGCGCCTGATACGCTCCGTGTCCCCACACCGAGCCCACCTGCATACCGCCGATGCTTTGCCAGGCTTCCTGGCCTTTATAAATTTGCTCTTGCTCGACTATTATTTTGCCGTTTTTATCGGCAAAACTCACTACCGGCGGCGCTTCGCGGTAAACCTCTACGCCGTAATAGCCCAGTATCCCGAAGGCGATAGTAACGACTGCTACCAGCGCCCACCAATACTTCTTGTATTCACGCATACTTTGTCTCCTTTTGAAAAATTCGTATAAAGTTTATCCAAAATAAATTTGCACAAAAATGATGTATATCAATAAAAGGATAAAATCTGTCCTTAAAATATTGCTTATTTTAAAAATGTATAATTACGAAAATATATTTTGGGGGATTTTATGCTCAAATTTGAGATCGTTTATAAATTTTGCCTCATTTGCATGCTGATTTTGGGACTTTGTCTGCTCGCGTTTTCGGGGGTAAATTTCGCGCTCGGAGAGTACGGCGAGTTTTGGATGGGCGCGCATAAATTTGCGGGCTTTTTAGTCGCGCTCGCGGCCGTTTTGCACGTGATAAATCGCAAGAAAAAACTCGTTAAGCTCGCAAATGAATTTACGGACGTCGTCACTCGCCGCAAAAATCCTAGCATGTGCAACATGGACCGCATCATCGCCTCGCTAGAGCCCTATACGATCGCTGAAATCTCGCAAAAACTAGGCTTTGATGAGGCCGAGTTTTGCCGCACATTGCGCGAAAACGGCGTTAAATTTAACGGCGCAAATCAAACCCTGCGTCAAATTTCTTTTTTAAACGACGAAAAGATATTTTTCGTGCTAGTTCTCATAGTCGAGGCGAAATTTGGCAAAAGATTTTGCGGCAAACTCAAATTTAAAGGCGCTAAATTTAACGGCGTCAAAAATGTGGCGTGAGCTCGGTGCAAGCGACACGGAGGCTAAATTTATATTTTTGAAAGGGCTCAAATTTTAAAAATAACCGCAATTTTAATCATAACTTTTAACGTTTTACTTTTTGGTGGGATTATTTGGACGATATTTTGGCGAAATCCTCGCAAGCTCAGCCCCCGT
>CAUUAH010000168.1:0-3930 GCA_963542985.1 uncultured Campylobacter sp.
TCGTCGGCAGCGTCAGATGTGTATAAGAGACAGATTTCAAATGTTTTTAGTCGTTTTATGCATAGTTTTAATGCCTGCGCTCGGTATTATCTTTGTAAATATCCAAAACATCTCAAGTCAGTTAGAGGATGCTTCAGCCAGACAGCTAAACTCATACAAGCTAGCAGATGAGCTCAGACAAAGCTCTGATGATCTAACTAAACTCGTGAGATCATACGTGGCGACGGCCGGGAAAAATCCTGGCTTTGAGGAGCAATATAACGCTATTTTGGATATAAGAAACGGCAAAAGCCCTCGCCCAGAGGAATATAACAGAATTTATTGGGACTTTGTCGCAGGCGGGATCAAAAAGCCAAGACCGGACTCAAATTTGAGGATCGCACTAAAAGATCTAATGAAGCAAGAGGGTTTTACGGAAGCCGAGTTTAAAAAAATAGAAGAGACCGAAGCAAGGTCAAACGTCCTCGTAAATCTTGAGCTAAAAGCTTTTGAAATGATCAAGAATTTAAACAAAGCCGAGCCCGAAAAAAGAGACGAAATTTTAAAAACGGCGCTTGATCTAGTTAACGGCAAGGACTATCACGACCAAAAAGCCTACATCATGAAGCCGCTTGACGAATTTTTCGTTTTGGTTTCGGACAGAACGCACAATGAAGTAAAAAATCTACATGAAAGCTTAATCCTGCAGCAAAATATCTTTAAAATTTTGCTCGGTATTACTATATTTTGCTCCATCATCTTATCAATCGTAAATAGCAAGGTGATACAAGGAATTTTAGGCGCAAAACCAGCTCAAATAGAAAACGTAATATCAGAAATTTCAAACGGAAATTTAGCCGTTGATATAAAAACCGATAGCCCAAAAAGCGCAATGGGTCTTCTGCAGGCCGTCGCGCAAAATTTAAGAAATTTAATCAGCGAAGCAAAGCAGCTCTCTCGCGAAAACTCCTCGACTGCATACGAGCTAAGCTCGACTTCGCTGATCGCAGGCCAAAATGCCGAAAAAACATCTCAAATAGTTGACGAAGCAGCCCAAAAAGCAAATCAGATAAAAGATCAGCTTTTAGAATTTATAGAAGAGGCCAAAAAGGGTGCAGGCGATATGAAGCAAGCAAGCACCGTCATCGAAAGCGCAAATAAAGCCATATCAGATCTAACTTTAAAGATAGAAAACAGCGTAGAATCAGAGCTTGGCCTGTCGGATAAAATTTCAAGACTTAGCGGCGAGGCCGAGCAAGTCAAAAACGTACTCTCCGTGATAAACGACATAGCGGATCAGACGAATTTACTAGCCCTAAACGCCGCTATCGAAGCCGCACGAGCAGGCGAGCACGGCAGGGGATTTGCCGTAGTCGCAGACGAGGTCAGAAAGCTGGCCGAAAGGACGCAAAAGAGCCTAGTCGAGATAAATGCGACGATAAATATAATCGTCCAGGGGATAAATCAGGCTAGCGAGCAAATGCATATCAACTCAGCTCAGATAAAAGATCTAAATTTGGTAGCGGACGACGTAAAAGACAAGATCACCATACTAGCCGATAGTATGCATCAAGCCATAAATTTATCCGATAAAAACGTAAGCGGCTATGTAAAAACAGGCGAAAACGTAACTGAAATTTTAAACAATACAAATAACATAAACGCCATCTCTTCTCAAAATGCAAAAAGTATCGAGGAGATAGCGGCCGCCGCCGAACATCTAAGCAAAATGACCGAAACTCTAAACAACAGCCTAGACAAATTTAAGGTTTAACTTCAAATTTTACCCCAAAAGCTCTTTGACGAAAATTCAAAGAGCTTTGCATTATGCCTCTTTAAGCCGCATTTTATACTTTATATAAGAGAAAAGTCTGTATAATCAGGCATCATAAAAAGGACAAATTTTGCAAAAGATAATTTTAGTCGGCAAGCCAAACGTCGGCAAAAGCTCGCTTTTTAACCGCTTAGCCGGCAGACGTATAGCCATCACCAGCGACGTTAGCGGTACGACGCGAGATACAAACAAAACGATTATAGAAATTTACGACAGAAGCTGCGTTTTGATCGACAGTGGCGGCCTTGACGATAGTAGCAAGCTCTTTAAAAACGTCAAGGCAAAAACCCTAGCCGAAGCTAGAAGCTCGGACGCGATCATCTTTATGGTCGACGGCAAAATGATGCCTAGCGACGAGGACAAGGCCCTATACTACGCGCTTTTAAAGCTAAATTTGCCGACCGCGCTCGTAATCAACAAAGTAGATAGCAAAAAAGACGAGCTACGAAGTTACGAGTTTGCAAATTTCGGCGCGAAAACGAGCTTTGCTATCTCAGTTAGCCATAACGCCGGCATCGACGAGCTAGCCGACTGGATCTATAAGCAGCTAAAAGACGAGATCCGCCCCGACGTAGGCGAAGATTTGGACGAGTTTTTAGAAAATTTCGGCGACAACGGCGAGGTGGTCAAGGAAATATCGGCTCGCGAGGACTATGAACGCAAAAATATCCAAGTAGGCATCATCGGACGCGTAAACGTCGGCAAAAGCTCGCTGCTAAACGCACT
This sequence comes from uncultured Campylobacter sp., assembly GCA_963542985.1. GTDB lineage: Bacteria > Campylobacterota > Campylobacteria > Campylobacterales > Campylobacteraceae > Campylobacter_A. The sequence continues at coordinate 2,540 of CAUUAH010000168.1, forward strand.
CGTAAAAGAATCTCGTGCAGTAGTGAGCGACATAGCCGGCACGACGATAGACCCGGTAAACGAGACTTTCGTCTATGAGGATAGGATTTTTGAGTTCGTCGATACAGCGGGCATCAGAAAACGCGGCAAGATAGAAGGCATCGAAAGATACGCGCTAAACCGCACCGAGTCTGCGCTAGAGCTCGCCGACATCGCGCTTTTGGTGCTTGATAGCTCCGAACCGCTAACCGAGCTTGACGAGCGTATCGCGGGCCTTGCGGCTAAATTTGAGCTCGGCGTCATCATCGTGCTAAACAAATGGGACAAAAGCGAGGAGGATTTTGATAAATTTAGCCGCGAGATCAGGGATAAATTTAAATTTCTAGCCTACGCGCCGATCATCAGCGTTAGCGCGCTGGGCGGCAAAAGGGTACATAAAATTTACCCGCTGATCTTAGAAGTTTACAAAAACTACACGCAAAAAATCCAAACCGCAAGGCTAAACGAAGCCATCGAAGAGGCGGTAAAAGCACATCCGATACCGCGCGAAAAGGGCAAGAGCGTGAAAATTTACTACGCGGTGCAGTTTGGTTTCGCGCCTCCTAAGATCGCGCTAGTGATGAACCGTCCGCGCGCCCTGCACTTTAGCTACAAGCGCTACCTAACGAACAAGCTACGCGAAAAATTCGAGCTATCGGGCACTCCAATCGTGCTGATACCTAAAAATCGCAGCGGCTCAGATGAAGAAAACGAGGGAAAAAGTGAGTAAAAATTTAGTTTTCATCGGCTTTATGGGCGTTGGCAAGGGCACGGTAGCTAGGCATATCGCGAAAAAAACGGGCAAGCTGTTTTTAGACACCGACGAGCTGATCGAAAGCGAGCAAAATTTAAAAGTTAAAGAAATTTTCGAGAAAAAAGGCGAGGAGTATTTTAGAAAATGCGAGGCAAAACTCGCTAAAAAGCTTGCTAAAAACGTAAAATCCTCGGTGATAGCAGCTGGCGGCGGTTTTGCAAAGGTCAAAGGCCTTAAAAAAATCGGCAAAACCATCTATCTAAAATCAAGTTTTGGGGCGATTTTAAAGCGTATAGACGAGAGCGGTGAAGCACAGATGCACTACGCCAAGCGCCCGCTTTTAAAGGATTTAAACGCGGCAAAAAAGCTTTTTGACGAGAGAAAAAAGATGTATAAAAGCGTCGCCGATCTCATAATCGACGTCGAAGGCAAGGAGCTGGAGCATGTCGCGAAAGAGATCGAGGCGCAACTAAAATCAAGAAAAAGGACTAAGTAAAATTTCGGTTGAAATTTGAGCGCAAATTTCAAATTTGCGGCTTTTAATTTCTGTTTTTGAATTTGAGCGGTTTAAATTCTGTCTCTTATACACATCTGACGCTGCCGACGATCTTACGCGTGT
>CAUUAH010000169.1:0-3928 GCA_963542985.1 uncultured Campylobacter sp.
ATGAGCGCTAGTCTCGTGGGCTCGGAGATGTGTATAAGAGACAGGGCTTAAATTTTAGAATGAGGTCGAGCCGGATAACGAGTCAAATTTTGATATAATTAGCCCGAATTTATCAAATTTAAGGAGAAAAGATGCCTTTCATAAACGTAAAAATGGCAGGCCCGGAGCCGACAAAAGAGCAAAAGCAAAAGCTAGTCGAGGAGATGACCGACACTATGGTGCGCGTGCTGGGCAAAAATCGCGAGCGAGTGCAAATTTATATCGAAACATACGACGCAAGCTCGATAGGCTCGGGCGGCAAGACGCTTGAGGAGATTAGAAAGGAGCAAAAATGAGCGAATTTTCTAAAGAGGATTTGGAACGAAGAATCACGCTAGCAGCGGGCGATACGGCGCCCGAGTTTAGCCTAGAAAACGCCGACGGCGTAAGCGTCAGCCTAAAAGACTTCATCGGCAAAAACGTCGTGCTGTACTTTTATCCGAAGGATAACACCCCGGGCTGCACGACCGAAGCATGCGAATTTAGCGCGCTTTACGACGATTTTATAGCCAAAGATACCGTGATCGTTGGCGTTAGTCCCGATAGCGTCAAGTCGCACGCCAGCTTTGCGCAAAAACAGAGCCTAAAGCACATCCTACTAAGCGACCCTGCGCACGAAGTCGCCAAACTCTACGGCGTCTGGCAGGTGAAGAAAAACTACGGCAAAGAGTATCTAGGTATCGCACGCTCGACCTTTGTGATCGGCAAAGACGGCAAGATCGCGAAAGTGTACAAGAGCGTGAAGGCGAAGGATCATGCGGCGAAGGTGCTAGCTGATCTTGTGAAGTGATTGCGGCTTGTCTCGCGAGCGCTTTTAAATGATTTCATAAATTTCGCCCTGCAACAGACTATATGTCTAGTCTTGGGACGAAATTTACTTCAAAACATTTAAAATCATCTCACGATACTTCGCCTTATCGTTTTTCGCTCAAATTTGAAGCCAAATTTCAAATTTGCAAATTTTACGCACCGAGACCAGCGCCTTGAAAATGTCAAATTTGATTCAAACCCGCGACGCTTTGCTCGCAGAGCAAAGCAATGTCGCCACCTCTAACGTGCAGTGGGGTTGGAGAGGGATTGGGAGAGGAAGGGGCGACGCTTCGTAAGTAGAACCCCTTCCTCTCCCTAAAAAAGAGAAAGGCGGATATAAAAGGAGCTCTTTTGCTTCGGCTTTGCCTCGCAACTGCAAAGCAGAGCGTAATTCAAGCCCCTTCCCCCTTAACAAAGAAGTAAAATGTAAATTTGACAACTAAATTTTAGCATCTTAAAGATACGGGTCTAGGCGACTCAAATTTAACCCGAAATCCCGTCAAATTTCCGCTCAAATTTTTGATAACGATTATTTTCTAATTATCAAATTATTTATATTCGAGGAGTAATATTTCAGTTATTAAATAATTTTAAAGGAGAAAAAATGGTTAAGTTGCAAGAAAAATACGGCCTTTTTATAAACGGCGAATTCGTCCCCGCAAGTAGCGGCAAGACGCTAGATACGTTTGATCCCGCCACCGGCAAAAAGCTAGCCGCGATCGCGGACGCGAGCAAAGAGGACGTGGACGCCGCGGTCAAGGCCGCTCGAGAGGCGTTTAAGACGTTTCGCCACAGCACCGTGAGCGAGCGAAGCAGAATTTTGCTCAAGATCGCCGATATAATCGACGCAAACAAGGACTTTTTGGCCGCGGTCGAGACGATGGATAACGGCAAGCCTATCCGCGAGACGCTAAACGTGGACGTGCCGTATGCGGCGGAGCATTTTAGGTATTTTGCCGGCGTGATCCAGGGCGAAGAGGGTAGCGCGAACGTACTCGAGGAAAAGCACCTCTCGCTCATCCTGCGCGAGCCTATCGGCGTCGTAGCACAGATCGTGCCGTGGAATTTCCCGTTTTTGATGGCGGCGTGGAAGCTAGCTCCCGTCATCGCCGCGGGCGACACGAGCGTGTTAAAACCGTCATCTGAAACGAGCCTGAGCGTGCTCGAGCTAATGCGTCTCATCAAAGACGTGCTGCCAAAAGGCGTCGTAAACGTAATCACGGGCAAAGGCAGCGGCGCAGGAGCGTTTTTGCAAAAGCATAGCGGCATCGACAAGATCGCGTTTACCGGCTCGACCGAGATCGGACGCGAGATAGCTATCTCGGCGGCTGAAAAAATCATCCCCGCAACGCTCGAGCTAGGCGGCAAATCAGCCAACATCATCTACGCCGACGCGGACTTTGATCTGGCTCTAGACGGCGTTCAGATGGGCATTTTGTTTAACCAAGGGCAAGTTTGCTGCGCGGGCAGTAGGATATTTGTCGAGGAGAAAATTTACGACAAATTTATCGCAGCGGCTGTGGAGAAATTTAAAAATCTAAAAGTCGGCGATCCGCTCGATCCAAAGACGCAAATGGGCTCTCAAATCAACGCCAAACAAGCAGCCAAGATCGTCGAGTACATCAACATCGGCGTCAAAGAAGGCGCTAAAATCGCCGTCGGAGGCAAGCTCGCGGCTGCGGGAAATAGCTTCGTCGAACCAACGCTGCTAGTGGACGTGAGCAACGATATGCGCGTGGCGAGAGAGGAGATCTTCGGCCCTGTGGGCGTCGTGATCAAATTTAAAAACGAGGACGAGCTGATAAAGATGGTAAACGACAGCGAATACGGTCTAGGCGGCGGCGTCTTCACGCAGGATATCACTCGCGCCATCCGCACCGCTCGCGCGATGGAGACGGGCCGCGTGTGGATAAACTGCTACAACCAGATCCCAGCGGGCAGCCCGTTTGGCGGCTACAAGAGCTCGGGTATCGGCCGCGAAACGCACAAAATCATCCTTGAGCACTACACTCAGATGAAAAATATTATGGTAAATTTGACGGGCAAGGTTAGTTCGTTTTATTAAAATTTGCTAGCACAAATTTGGGTCGGGCGCTTTGCCCGGTCCTTTTTATATTCGACGAAATTCTTACAAATTCGCACAAATTTAAAACTGATTTTTATCTACTTTCGTTTTAAATTTAATATCAAGCCAGTGATTTTACGCCAAACGAAATCACCCATCTACCCTGTAAATTTGACCAATTTTAGTTTTATGCATTCGGATCGTTAAATTTCCAAATTTTAGAAGTCGAACTCTCGCGACTCATTACGATTTTTTCCGCAAATTTGCCGAAAAAATGGTACCCCGAACCAGCCTGCGCGATCACGTCTAAAAGCTCGTCCGCATGCGTAGTATAGACGCCGCCCACATGGCTCACACCTCTATCAAAAAGAGCCTTAGGCGACATCGAAACCGTCGGTCCGACGACGATGACTTCGGCCCCGCCCTTTTTTAAGCTCAAGATCTCCTCCAGCGTGTCGTTTAGTAGCGTGACGCCGGTTATGATGAGATTATCGGCCGCTCTGACCGCGTCCGCAGCGCATTCTTGCGGGATAAAATACTTAAGCTCATCGCCTTTTAGCACACTCTTATCAAGCTCCAAAATACGAAAATCCAGGCCGTTTTTCATCATAAATTTGATGTAAGGCACCAGCGCACCTACGATCACGCTAAACGAGCTGCGCTTGATAGCTAGCTCATCAAATGGATCGGCCTTAAATTTAGCCACATACGGACTATCAGAGCGCTCATAACATGTCTGCGAAAGCGCGTTTAGAGCAGCTACGGCGATGGTTTTTTTGATAGGGCTATCGCTAGATAAATCTTTTAGAAGAGTTTTTACGTTTTGCCGCAGATGTTGCCGAAATTTGGCATTATCGCAGTTTGCAACGCGCAGCAAACGGCCTAATGGAATGACTTTGGCAAAATTCAGCTCACCCCGTAAACGCCGTTACTTAGCTTTATGCGCGTGAAAAACAGCCCGACCACAACCTGTCTCTTATACACATCTCCGAGCCCACGAGACTAGCGCTCATC
>CAUUAH010000170.1:0-3842 GCA_963542985.1 uncultured Campylobacter sp.
ACACGCGTAAGATCGTCGGCAGCGTCAGATGTGTATAAGAGACAGGTAAATTTGTATGAAGAAACGGTATAAATTTAATCCAAATTTATACCACTTCAAGTTAAATTTAACGACTGAATTTTAAACGCCTCGCCGAGTCAAATTTAACCCGGCGAGTCTCTATCAAATTTAAGCCGCAGATTTTAGCTTGCGGCCTCAAATTTAAGCAAATTTCGGATCGCTAAACGCCGTTAGCTCAGGCGCCTTACCCGTAAATTTCTCGATATTTACAAGCGCGGTATGGCTGATGTTGCCGTTTGCTAGCTTGCTAGTCGGGATATCGATAGTTAGGACGTTTGGCGAGCCGTTTTTGCAAAGACCCGCGTCAAATCCGTCGTACCATACGCCCTCGGCTAGCTTCACGACGCCCTCTTTGATATCTTGCGTCACCAAGGCACCCGCTAGCACTTCGCCGCGAGCGTTAAACACCCTAACCAAATCGCCCGTTTTTATGCCCTTTTTCGCGGCGTCTTTAGGGTGTATCCAGATCGGCTCGCGGTTTGCGATCGCGTAGTTTTCGCGCAGAGAGGTTTGGTTTAGCTGCGAGTGGAGGCGATCGGTAGGATGCGGGCTTAGCATGTGTAGCTCGGCAGGTTTATTTTTCATACCTAGCCACTCGATCGGCTCATACCACATCGGATGCGCGCCGCAGTCCTCATAACCCATTTTCTCGATGGTTTCGGAGTAAATTTCTATTAGACCGCTTGGCGTACCTAGAGGATTTAGCACCGGATCCTCTCTAAACTCGCCAAACCTCACCCACATATCGCTCTCGGGCGTCGAGGCAAAAGTTACCGGCTTATTTTCGTTCCAAAACTCCTCAAACGGCTTCATATCCGTTTCAAAATCAGGTATAGCCTTGACCTGCTCGTACGCCGCACCGTAGTACTCTTTGATCCAGTCAAATTCGTCCTTGCCGTTGTCGGTGTAGGCTACGACTAAATTTTTAGCGTACGCCTTGCAAAGATCGGTGAAAATTTGATAATCATCGCGAGCTTCGCCGTATTTTTCCACGACTTGCTTCATCGGTACGATGTTCATGTTTGAGTAGTCGCCCGTCATCGTGACGTCGTTGCGCTCGTACGCCGTAGTAGTCGGGAATACGATATCAGCCATCTTAGCCGTCGGCGTCCAGTATGCCTCGTTTACGACTACCGTGCGAGGTTTGCGCCACGCTTCTAGCAGGCGGTTGGTTTCTTGATGATGAGCGAAAGGATTGCCGCCGACCCAGTAGATAAAGTCGATATCCGGATACGTGATTTTCTTGCCGTCGTGATCGATCACTTTGCCAGGATTTAGCAGAGCGTCCGCGATACGAGCGACCGGGAATGCATAATGAGTCGCCTTTTGTAGCCAGCTTTGACCCGTACCAGCAACCGCCGCAGCCTTAGCGACGAAGCGGCCGTTTGCGTCAAATTCTCCGCTATCGGTGCCGATAAACTCGCCCTCGTCGTTAAATTTACCCACGCTTGCGCTATTTACGCCGCCGATGACCGCGCCTTTGCAAGTCGGAGCGCCGCCGTTTGAGTAGTGGTAGCTAAGGCCAAATCCCCCGCCAGGAAGCCCGATCTGTCCTAGCATCGCCGCCAAAGTCACCATCGCCCAGTGCGGCTGCTCGCCGTGATGCGCGCGCTGCATGCCCCATCCGCTCATTATCATAGTGCGGTTAGCGGCGAAGGTATCGGCAAGCTCTTTTATGAGGCTTGCTTGAAGGCCGCAAATTTTGCTCGCCCACTCCAAATTTTTAGGCGTGCCGTCGGTTTTTCCCAGCAGATACGGCAGGAATTTATCAAAGCCGCTCGTATAGGTCTCGATGAAGTTTTTATCGTATTTGCCACTCTCGTATAGGTAGTGCATCATACCTAGCATCATCGCAGTGTCGGTGTTTGGCACCGGAGCGATCCACTGAGCCTTGTCAAAGTACTGCGCCGTATCACTTCTGATCGGGTCTATCACGATAACCTTTATGTCGCTGCGTTTTTTTAGCTCTTCAAAGTACTTAAAGCCCTGCTCGTCGGTGCTCGTCCACGCTATGCGAAGTGTTGCCATCGGGTTCGCGCCCCAGATGACGACTACTTTTGAGTTTTCTAGTACCACAGGCCAGCTGGTCTGCTGCTCGTAGACCTCGATACTACCCACGACGTGAGGCATGATGATCTGGCTGGCACCCGTGGAGTAGTCGCCTAGCGACCCCACAAATCCGCCACTAAGGTTCATAAATCTATGAAGTAAAATTCGCGAGTTATGCACGTTGCCGCTTGATTTCCAGCCGTAGCTACCGGCAAACACACCCTCTAGCCCCTTTTGCTTTCTAGTCTTTTTTAGCTCTCTAGCTACTAGTTTTATCGCGTCCTCGTAGCGTACTCGTACCCAGCCGTCTTTACCTCTTAGCTCTGGTTTTGGCGAGTCCGGATTTTCTAGATAGCTTTTGCGTACCATCGGGTATTTTATACGTGATTTATAGACCATGTCGGCGGTGTAGTGTTGCAATGGATTATACACTTCGCTCGTTTTTTGAAACGGCTCTGATTTTACGATCTTGCCGTCTTTAATGCTAACTTTTAACATGCCCCAGTGAGCAGCCGTTAGTACCTCGCCGTTACGTACGTTTGCCATATTTAGCTCGGCGCCGAGTAAATTCGAAGCCGTTACACTAGAAAACAAATGAGCTGCCGCAATAGCCGCTCCGCCTTTTAATACATTTCGTCTTTGTAGGTTCATTTTCCTCTCCTATTTTTATTTCTCGGTCGAATAAAATCCGACCTCCGAGCGGGAGTATAAATACTCCCTGCACCATTCTGCTTGCAGTTGTGAAGTCGCAGATGCAAGCAAGGCTAAAACACATCGCTTCTTTTAAAAGCGACTTTAATTCGGCTTTTTATCAGCCAAACGAGCCGCGCCTTAGCATGGACTCAAATTTAAGCTTTTACGCTCAAATTTGACCGCTCTCTAGTCCAAAGCGTCAAATTTGATAGCTAAAAACAAAGTCTCGTTCGTGCAGTCTAGTCGCGAGGCAACGACCCAAATTTAGCGCGCATCTCGTCTTACGCGCTAAATTTAACTTTTCGCCAAACATTATAAATTTGACGTCTCGGCAAGCTTCCTCGCCGCGACTTATAAATTTAGCTCCCGCAAATCTCGTCCATTTGCAGGTGCGTTAGGCGTAAATCCTCGTCAAATTTACGCGCCGCTTTTACTTTTTCGCCACGTTCACGTCGGCAGAGTGCTTTTGCAAGTACTGTATCACCAGCCACTCGTCGTCTTTGCCGATCGCCGTTCGCGTGATCATCGATTTTAGCAGGTTAGGCCACTGATTCGCCTTGTAGTGCGTGGTTTGATGTAGCGAATGGCACACGCCACAGCTCTCTTTGTAAAGCTCGCCGCCCTTAGCAAAAAGCCCGCCTAGATCGCTCGTAAAGCCGTCTTTTTGCGCATAGACCACGGTCTCAACCTCGTCCCATTTGCCGTTAGCGCCCTTTTTTACGACCTTTATCTCAGGCGTTGCGGTTTTGGCAAACGCCACGGCGATGACGCGCTCGGAGTCGCTAAAGTAAACGACGTTGCTAACGGCGGGATTTTGGTAGCCTTTAACGGAGATTTTCACGCGGTCGCCCTGCGTGGCTAAAATTTTAACCCCGTTCGTCGGCAAGAGCCTGCCTATGCTTTTTTGCGACGTCGCATCGGCGTAAACGTCTTTTACCAATGGGCTATACACCTCGCCCGCCGCAAATAGCGAACAGGCTAGCAAGCTTGATAGTAGGATTTTTTTCATTTTGCTCCCTTAAATTTAAGATGTAAAAGGA
>CAUUAH010000171.1:0-3833 GCA_963542985.1 uncultured Campylobacter sp.
TCGTAAAACGGAGATTTTTGAAGTATTTTTAAATTTGATTTTGACGTTACGTTTGGAGTCTGCGTAAATTTGCCGAGAAATTTAACGAGCTTGGCAAAATCCAAAACGAGGCAAATTTGAGCGCGATGCTTTTTGTAAAATTTGACGCGACGGCATAGGTAAATTTGATCGGCATAAATTTAATGTAAGCCGTTTAAATTTTGTCGCCCGTCATAGGCCTTCAAAATTTAGCTTTTAGATTTTATCTTCGCCAGCCACTCGTCCAACGTCTTTTCAAAGCCGATACCGTTGCTCTCGTAAAATTTAAGCGATTTTTCTAGATATTTTTGCTCTACCCAGCCGCCGAAACTATGCGGATACAGATAGTCCTTAGCCTCGGGCGCAGTGTTGATGAGATATGGTGGGATAGCTAGCGGCGGCTCGGTTTTTACATAGGCTAACGCCGCATTTATGGCCTTGTAGCTGGAGTTTGACTTTGGCGAATGAGCCAGATACATCGCGCATTGAGCGAGGATTATACGCGCTTCTGGAAAGCCGATCTTACTAACGGCGGCAAGCGCGTTAGCGGCTAAATTTAGCGCGTTAGGGTTAGCATTACCGATATCTTCGCTAGCAAATATCGCCATCCTTCGCGCGATAAAATCAGCGCTCTCGCCCGCGTCGATAAGCCGTGCCAGATAGTACATAACGGCGTTTTCGTCGCTACCGCGCAGGCTTTTTATAAATGCGCTTGCTAGCCCATAATGCACGTCGTCCTCGCTAACTCCTTCGCTAACGGCGTTAGCTCGCAGCGTTTTTAAATTCTCTAATGTTATTTCCTCGCCTAGACTCACGGCAAACTCGAGTAAATTTAGCAGTCCGCGCGCGTCTCCGCCGCTACTTTTTACGAGATAGGCCTTAGCATCGTCTGAGATGTCAAATTTAACCTCGCCCCTCACGCGCTCAAGTAGCTTTTCAAAATCCTCGCTCGCAAGCGGCTTAAACTCAAAGAGCATCGATCGGCTGCGGATGCCCGAGCTTAGCGTGAAATATGGATTTTCAGTGCTGGCTCCGATGATGGCGGCGCGGTAGTTTTCCATCGGTATCAGCAAGGCTTCTTGTTGCGTTTTGCTGAGGCGGTGGATCTCGTCGATGAAAAATAGCGGCTTAGAAAGCGCGTTTTCGTAGTTTTTTAGGATTTTGCGAAATTCCTCGATCTTGAGATTTCCGCCGTCAAATTCGTAAAAATCATACTCCATCGACCGTGCGACGACGCGAGCAAAGCTAGTCTTACCGCAGCCAGCAGGTCCGTAAAATATGCTGTGCGGGATTTTTTTATTTTCGATAAATTTTTTAAAAACGCCCACCAGCTCGCGCTGTCCACAGATCTCGTCTAAACTGCACGGGCGAAATTTCAAGGCGAAATTTTGCAAATTTGCTCCTTTTAAATTTTAAGACATTATAGTCAAATTTAAATTAAGAAGCGGATTTGCGGGAGCGGACGGGTCAAATTTGAACGGGTAAAAGCAAAATTTGACGCTAGCGCCCTACCCCAGTAAATGCAGAATTTAAACCAAAATGAGCCCTCAAAAACGGTAAATTTTACGGCAAAAGCGAGCCAAATTTAAGCCAAATTTAGCTCGCTCGCCGCGTTTAAGCTAAAACGTCTTTTCAAAATCTACGTAGAAGTTTCTGCCTTTGCCCACTCTGGTCGTATTTTTAAATCCGTTTGCGAAAATGTACTCTTTGTTAAAGATATTGTTTACGCCAAAGCTGATTTTTAGCCCTTTGTTTAGCAGATAGCTGTCGAAATTTTTCGGCTCCCATCTACCTTTAAAATTTACGATAGTAAAGGTTTCGTCTACGTATTCGTATTTTTGACCGCGCACGACGTAGTATTTCTCGTCGTTGTTAGGCCTAAACCAATGCGTCATATCGCCGCCCAGACTAAGCCCCCACGGCTCGTATCTATACATAGCACCCAAAGTTAGCTTATCAGCGTAGACAGTGAGTATCTTTTTGGTCGCTTTGTCGTAAATTTTCGTGTGGTCGTATCCGAGCGAAAATGTAAGGTTGTTTATCGCGTATTTGGACTCGATCTCAACGCCTCGGCGCTTTGCATTATCGACGTTTTCGTACATACCATAGCGTCTGCCTGGCGATTCGGCGTCAAACGGCGGATTGCCCTTGTCCGGTCTTGCTTTTAAATTTATCATATCTTTGATGTTGCCGTCGTAGTAAGTGGCTTTAAAGTACAGCTCATCATCGCCTAAAAGCTGTTGTTTGTCGATAGAAAAGCCCACTTCGTACTCTTTTGCGATTTCAGGTTTTAGGTCGGGATTTGGTATGTACCAGTAGTGCGGATTTAACGGGCCGGCCGATGACGTTTCGTTTGGAGTAGGTCCTCTAAATGTCTCTGCGTAGCCTGCGAGTAAATTTATGCCGTCAAAAACCTCGTATGCAAGGCCGAGTTTTGGGGAAAATCTAGACTCCGAGTATGAGTTGCGATCGCCGCTTTTGACTCCGCGTTTAAATTTATCAAACCTGCCGCCCAGAGTAAACTCAAACCTGCCTACGCTAAATACGTCTTGCGCGTATATACCGAGGTCTTTGTAAAAATTCGGAAATGAGCCAAAGTCGCTAAGCGCGCCGTTGTACCAAAATATCGCGTCCTCTTTTCTATGTTCGTAGTCGATACCGGTAACTAGCCTATGCTCTAGCATGCCGGTTTCAAAGAGGCTTTCGTTTTTGAGCCTGACGCCCCATCTGTCGTCTTTGTTTTTGTAGTCGATATAGACTGGATTGCCTCTACTAAAGCCCGTTCTGATCCTGTGATTTAGGGCTTTAGCGTTGTAGTACTGAGCGGAGAAATTTATCCATCTATTATTAAGCGGAGTATATTTGTATATCACGCTATAGTCTCGCTGTTTTAGCCGTCCAGAGGTAGGCAACTCCGCATCCTCGCTCCAGAAAAGCGACTGCCAAGGCGAGGAGGAGAATTTTTCGTGGTAGTTAAATACGCTAGCCTCCAAAGCATGCTCGTCGGTTATCGCCCACTCAGTTTTAGCAAAGACGGTGTTTACCTGCTCGTCGTTTTCCGCGTATTTCACGCCCGAGCGTTTGCCGTCTCTAGCCATCTTTATCTTGCCGAAGTCCGCGTGCTTGCCATAGAGTAAAATGCCGAAATTTTCCGTAGGTTTAGCTGCGATGGCGGCTCGATTTGAGTTCATGTGGTTGCTCTCTTGGCGGTGGCCGATCGTGACGCCGTAGTCGCTGCCCGGGTTTATAAAGTCGCTCACGTCCTTGGTTCTCATACTAACGATACCGCCGATTGCGCCGCTGCCGTGCAGCACGGAGCTAGCACCCTTTACGACCTCGACGCGTTTTAGCAAGTCGTTATCCACGCGGAAAGTTGAAATTTGATTAGAGAAAAGCGAAGGCGAGCGCTTGATGCCGTCTTGTTCGATGATAACGCGCGCTTCGCTTTGATAACCAAAGCCGCGGATGTTGTAGTACTGGCCGACTTGTCTACCGTGGTCGTTGCCGAGCATGACGCCTGGTACCGAGCCGATGGCGTCGATAACGGACGGCGATTTTACCAGGTCGTTTTGATTTAGGACGCTTACCTGGCCGGCGTATTTAGCGACGTCGGTTTCGCTCCTGTTTGCCGTGACCGAAACCATATCGAGCTTCACCGATTCGGTCGCATTGCTATCGGCGCGTTTAAATTTGCCGTCCACTCCTCCCGTCTGCGCGAGAGCCGAAGCTGCGCTTAACAAAACCGTAGCCGCAATGATGCTAAATCTGTCTCTAATACACATCTGACGCTGCCGACGATCTTACGCGTGTAGATC
>CAUUAH010000172.1:0-3813 GCA_963542985.1 uncultured Campylobacter sp.
ACACGCGTAAGATCGTCGGCAGCGTCAGATGTGTATAAGAGACAGACCATATAGTTATAGAAGTTATTGACGCTTTTAAATTTAAGCCGCCTGACATCCGCGTATAAAAAATAATCTAGAAGGAAGCATCATGAATAGGTTTAATTTTAACATAGCTTGCATATTGGCTATTTATTTAGCGAGCGCTGGCGCAAAAGACGTTGATTTTAGTACCTTGGAAGTCTCGGCTACTGAGGTCAAAAATAGCGAAAAGGCGTTTTCGACGCCTGGAGCCGTTAGTTCGCGAGAGGATATTAGAAGCGAAAATCAAAGTATAGACTCCGTAGTTAGAAGCTTGCCAGGCAGCTATACGCAAATAGACCAATCCCAGGGCAGCGTGTCCGTAAACATCCGCGGTCTTACAGGACTTGGGCGCGTAAATACGATGATAGACGGAGTTACGCAGACTTATTACGGTACGTCGAGCGATACGGGTGGGGTTCATAACTTTACCGGCAACATTGGCACTTCAGCCTTTGGAGCACTCATAGATCAAAATTTCCTAGTAGGTATAGACATTGAGAGAGGAAGTTTTAGTGGTGCTCAAAACGGACTTATGGGAAGTGCGAATTTTAGAACCATAGGCGTAAATGATGTTATAACGGACGACCACATTTTTGGCTTTTTAGGCAGATATAGCTATGGCTCAAACGGCGTGGGGCCAAGCTATATGGGTAGTGTCGCGGCAAAAAAAGAATTTGACGGCGGACAAAGCCTAGGCGTACTTTTTGGATATAGCGGTAAAAAAATATCGCAAGACTATAAGATAGGCGGCGGTGGCAAAATAAAAGACAATGATAAAGACATCGACGGAGACGGCGTGCCTGATTTGCCTACGGCGTTAGATACCGATTCGCTGGAGCAGCGTCCTAAAAGCTATCTTTTTAAGCTGGAATACGATAGTGAGATAAACAAAGCTATTTTGACATACAGGAGGTATAGCAATTATCTAGCTAAAAGAGATATAACCAGCGACAACTATCAGCTTGATTATCGTTTTGATCCGTATCCTGACCTGATCGATATAAATTTGCTCTTATCTTATAATAAAACCAGACAAATTTACGATAAAAAAGCAAGACTGGCGTGGGCGGATCTTGAAAAAGGGATGAAATTTAAAAATAGTTCTCTGGTTTTTGATCTTAGCAATACCTTTTTGTTTGATATAACAGATAAGCTTAAATTTAGCTCAAAACTAGGCATAAATGCCCTAAATAACGAATATAAACGCATTACGGGAGACGAGGCGTACTCTACGCTTAGAACGGCGTATCCTATACCAAACGGTAAACAAAAGATATTTAATTATTATTTAGATAATTCGCTTGAGTACGACATTTTTACCTTCGATGCAAATTTAAATCTCGTAAATTGGAAAACGAGCGGTATAAAAGGCAAATGCTTAGCAGGGAATCCTTACTGCTCTCCACAAGAGGCTGGAGACTTTAAAAGAAAAGATACCGATTTAAACTATTCTCTTATGGCTTCAGCCAAGATTGACGAGTTGTTTTCGCCGTTTATCAGCTACGAAAGAACCACTAGGCCGCTAAACGTACAGGAGCTTTTTTCTTCCGGCTCTGTTTATGAAGATATAAACACCGGGCTAAAACCAGAAACGGCAAAAACCTATCAGATCGGCTTTAATAGCCACAAACATGGTATCTTTTCGGACGACGATGTTTTTGGACTGAAAGCCACCTACTACAATACTAAAATAAAAAATTTTATCTACGACAGGATAATCGGCTACACAAATGCTGGCGGCGACGTTACGATGTTTTTGGCTAGATTAAATGACAAAGCCACCTTAAAAGGCTTTGAGCTCGAGTTTTTATACGATATGGACGTATTTTACGCCAAAGCCTCATACACCCGTCAAAAATCCTCCTATCAGCCCTCAGATAGTTTCGCGCTAGACTGGACGAATGGACCTGCTAGTGGAACTACGCAGTTTAGCGAACTGCCGAAATATTACGCTACGATAGATGTTGGAACTAGGCTTTTTAATGAAAAGTTAGTTCTTGGTTCTATAGCCAAAATTACTGGCAAGGCAAAAAGGATAAATCCTAAATTTAACTGGGGTGCTTTTGACGAAAACGATCCGAGATTTAAGATTATCAATACGCAAGAACTGCCAAAAATCCCAACTATTTTCGATTTTTACCTCACCTTCGAGCCGATTAAAAATTTAACCTTTAAATTTGAAGTGCAAAACGTATTCGACAAAAACTACATGGACGCGCTTTATACTTATAACTCATCTTACTCCAGCGACGTATTTAACGACGACATCACTATCTTTAACAACGCTGCTAGGGGTAGGACGATACTGGGGAGTTTTGAGTATAGATATTAAATTTAACGACCGAGTCGCCGTGATAAAAGCGGCGCTCTTGGTTTCTGCTCTAAAATTGACCTACATGATCTTTTTTGTTGCTAAATTTGACTGCATATAAATTTAAGCCTATTTTGCTACTATTTCAGACGAAATTTAACTCAAATGGAGAATACGTGAAAAAATTGATCTTTGTTACGGTGCTTTGGGCGTTTAGTTTTAGCCTCATCGGCGAGTTTTTGGCGGGGCGAGTGGATAGCTACTTTGCCGCGTTTTCGCGCGTCGTGCTTGCGCTTGGCGTATTTTTGCCCTTTATGATTAAGGATTTTGCCGCGCAAAACCTCGCCATCTACGCCAAAGTAGCTGCGATCGGCGCGGTACAGATCGGCGCGATGTATATTTTTTACTACAACTCGTTTGCCTACCTTAGCGTTGCCGAGGTTGCGCTCTTTACGATATTTACGCCGTTTTACGTGAGCGTGGTTTACGACGTGCTCGCAGGTAGGCTTAGGCTGCTGTATCTGTTTAGCGTAGGCACGGCGGTTTTGGGCGCGCTCATCATCAAGTACGGCAACGTAAATAGCGGCTTTTGGCACGGATTTTTGCTCGTGCAGGGGGCAAATTTGTGCTTTGGCGTCGGACAGAGCGCGTATAAGTTTTTACTAGAAAAGCGTGATTTTAACGAGCAGCGAGGCATTTTTGGCTACTTTTTCGTCGGAGCCTCGGCGGTTACGGGTATGGCCTTTGCTATGTTTGGCAATCCGGAAAAAATCAACCTCGACCTAACCCAGAGCGCCGTACTACTGTGGCTTGGCATCGGAGCTAGCGGTCTTGGATACTTTTTATGGAACAAGGGCGCATGCGAGGTAGATAGCGGAACCCTAGCTATCATGAATAACGCCCTCATACCTGCTGCTATCATCGTAAATTTAGTATTTTGGCATAAAGACGCGGACATATTAAGACTCTGCCTAGGCGGTGCGGTGATTTATATCTCGCTACTCATTCATAACAAAATCATCGCACACTACGAGCGAGCAAGCGTAACGGCAAAATAATTTAAATTTGAACCAAATTTAGCTAAATTTAAAACTAGCGGCGATGGTTTCATGCTCGCCGCTGTAATATTTTTAGCGGTATTTAGCAGATATGATTCGCGTAGTGCCTTATAAAATAGCCTTAAAGCTTGCAAAAGAGTTCTAAGACTCTAAAACTCTAGCTTTAAATTTTCTCTCTTTTTTAAAAAATTTGAAATATGCGTAAACACAAAATAGCGGGATAGAAATATACCAAAAGGCGCAAATAGCAAGAAAAAGAAGCCCGAAAAAGATAAAAGCAAAATAGAATACGACGCCGATAAATAGATCGTTCATTTTAGCGCCTCCGTTATATAAATGCTGTCTCTTATACACATCTCCGAGCCCACGAGACTAGCGCTC
>CAUUAH010000173.1:0-3805 GCA_963542985.1 uncultured Campylobacter sp.
CGAGATGAGCGCTAGTCTCGTGGGCTCGGAGATGTGTATAAGAGACAGTCGTTTGTGTAGCGATTTGACTTGCGCGAGTTTGCTTTTTGCATGATTATAAAATGCCTTAAAATTTAAAAACCGAGATCCAAAAGCAGATATTTGTCGTCAAATTTTGCTTTGCGTTTTGTCTGTTTTTATGATCTTGTCGGTTTGTGTAATTTTTATACCGCTTATTTCTCGCAATCTTTTGCAGTTAGCTTTATTCGGCCAAAAGGCAACCCGTTTGGTAGGTGGTAGTTCATTATGATACTTTTTGCCCTTTGCAATAGCGCAAGGGTATCTTCGTCGAGGCAAAATTCTTCCACCAAAAGCTCTTTCATGGTAGATAAAAATTCTTTTTTGTTTTCTCCGGAAATAGCTTTCCAGTTTATATCTTGCGATTCTTCAAAAATATATTTGTAAGTGAGTATGTCGTTTTCACAGCTTATATCGGCAATTTTTACGCCATCGTAATCAGCTTGATTTAAAGTAGATTTTGCGCCGATAACGGCTAGTCTTAGATACGGACTGCACTCCGCGCCAGCCAGAGCTAGTGCAAGAGCGCAAACGAGACAAATTTTTCTCATCTTTTTGGCGTTACCAGCATATTGACGTAGCGGCCTTCTAGCAACGGCTCTTTATCGCGGTCGGAGACGTCTTTTACCATCTCCCAGACCTTTTGTAGCATTGCGACGCCCGCTTCAGGGTTGCTCATCTCGCGGCCTTTTAAAAATACGCGAAATTTGACGTGTTTGCCCTCTTCTAGAAACTCAAGCGCATGCTTGACTTTATAATTTATGTCATTTTGAGCGATTTTGACGGAGAGTTTGATCTCTTTTACTTCGATCGTTTTTTGCTTTTTCTTGGCCTCTTTTTGCTTTTTTTCCTGCTGGTAGCGGAATTTGCCGTAGTCCATTATCTTACAAACGGGAGGTTTAGCGTCAGGCGCGATTAGCACCAGATCAAGCCCCATTTTCTCGGCGATTTTCAAGGCCTCTACTCTTTGGATGACGCCGTATGCGGTGCCGTCGTCTCCCACGCATCTTACTTCGCTCGCTCTGATATCTTCGTTGAGCAACACTTCGTTTTCTTTAGCCAATTAGTTTTTTACTTTAAGTTTAAATTAGTTGATTATATCCAAAAATATTGTGTTTTTATTATATTTTTCGTATAAATTTATTGCGCTGTGATAATTTTTGCAGATTTTGGTAAAAGCCAGGCTTAGCATAAAGCCGCGCCTAGCTCAAATTTAGCGGATTTTCGCTGGTGTTTCAAAAACTTACCTCGGCGAGTTTTGATTTTAGCAGCTCGACGAATTCATCCAGCTTCATATCTTTTTGTTCTCTAGTCGTGCGGTCGCGCAAGGCGATGGCGCTATTTGCCACTTCGTTGTCGCCCAGTACCGCGATCATCGGCACGCGTTGTTTTTCTGCGGTTCGGATGCGTTTGTTTAGACTCTCGTTTTTGCTAGCGATTTCGCTATCCACGCCGATTTTGCGTAGCTCTTTGGCGACGGTTTTAGCGTAGTCTAGGTGTGCGTCGCTGATCGGTACGATGACTACTTGCGTAGGCGCTACGAAAAACGGCAGCTCGCCGCCCGTGTGCTCGATTAAGATGCCGATAAACCTCTCAAAGCTTCCTAGTAGCGCACGGTGAAGCATAACCGGTTGCTGGCGCTCGTTATTTGCGTCAATGTAGCCTAGGTCAAAGCGCTCAGGTAGGTTGAAATCTACCTGGATCGTGCCGCACTGCCATTTTCGTTTTAGTGCGTCCGTGATCTTAATGTCGATTTTTGGGCCGTAGAATGCGCCGCCGCCCTCGTCGATACCGTATTTAAAGCCGTTTTCATCAAGCGCTTCTTTTAGCGCCTTGGTCGCCGTTTCCCAAATTTCGTCCCCGCCGATAGCTTTTGCAGGCTTAGTCGAAATCTCCATCTCGTAGTGGAAGCCGAAATTTTCCATTATTTTGCCGGCAAATTTTAAAATTTCTAGGATATTTTCTTTGATTTGGCTTGGCATACAAAAGATGTGCGAGTCGTCCTGGGCAAATTCGCGTACCCTAAAAAGTCCGTGCAAAACGCCGCTTTTTTCATGGCGGTGCACCACGCCGTATTCGAAAAATTTAAGCGGCAAATCGCGGTATGAGCGGATGTCTGACTGATAGACCTTGATGTGGCCGACGCAGTTCATCGGCTTTATGCCGTATTCGGCCTCGTCGATCGTCGTAAAATACATATTTTCTTTGTAGTTTGCGTAGTGGCCGCTCTTTTTCCACACGTCGGCTTTTAGTAGCTCTGGTCCGCGCACTGGCTCGTAACCGCGGTCGCGGTGAGCTTTGTATAAAATTTGCTCGAGTTTGGAGCGTAAACGTCCGCCGTTTGGCAGCCAGATCGGTAGGCCGCCGCCGACCTCTTCGTCGAAGGTAAACAGCTTCATCTCGACGCCAAGCTTCCTGTGGTCGCGTTTTTTGGCCTCTTCGATGATGTGGATGTGCTCTTTTAGGCTCTCTTTGTCGGCAAATGCCGTGCCGTAAATGCGGTTTATCATCTCGCGCGTTTCGTCGCCGCCAAGATACGCACCGGCTACTCGCGTTAGTTTAAAAAATCTTAAAAATTTGGTATTTGGCAAATGCGGTCCGCGGCACAAATCCTCGAAATTTCCTTGCTTGTAGCTGCTGACTTCGCCCTCGGGGATACGTTTTAGCACCTCTTGTTTTAGCTCGTCGTCTTTAAATTTATCGCTCATAAAGGCTTTTGTGGAGCTTGCTTTTACGATGTCAAGCTTTGACTCGGCTAGCTCTTTCATCTTGGCCTCTATCGCCGCTAGATCTTCGTCGCTAAGCTTGCTGTTGGCCTCATCGACCTTGAAATCATAATAAAATCCGTCCTCGACGTTTGGTCCGACGAAAAATTTAGCCTGCGGATAAAGCTCTTTGATAGCCTGCGCCATGAGGTGCGCACAGGAGTGCCTGATGACGTTTAGTGCGTCTGGGGAGTTGTCAAAATAAATCGGTTCTGCGGCGTTTTCTCGCCCGTTGATACTCTGGGTATCGACTATGTTTCCGTCCAGTTTGTATGCGATGATATCGCTCATTTTGCGTCCTTTTTTATCGAAACATCTTTCTTACGTTGAAAGAATTGGGCTTGATTTTAGCCAAATTGTTTTTAAGCTTTACTTAATGTTTTGTTTGCTTCGGGTTTAAACGGCGGTCAAATTTGAGTTTTGAATATAATATAATATATTGATTAAATTTTAAGTATTGTCAAATCGGTAATATTCTCAATATAATTTATTATATTTTAAGAAAACTAACGCTAATATTTCATCGAATGAATCATGCATCTATCTCGTCTTTGCATTGTTTTGATTCATTTTTCTCCCAAATTGCGCAAAGGGGTGGTTGCCTTTGCGCTCTAACCTTTAAGTTTTACTTCCCAAAACCCGCACAAATTTGGCGCTAACGAGTTAAATTTTAGAAAATAAATACATTTTGGATTTAGTGGGCAAATTTGACGTATTGGATTTACGATACGAATTAAGTAAAATTTGATGAAAATTTGAATAAAAAGAAGCGAAATGGTGGCCCCGAATGGACTCGAACCATCGACCACTACCATGTCAAGGTAGTGCTCTACCAACTGAGCTACGGGACCGAAAAATGGAAATTTACCCAAAATAATATTGAAATTAGCTTAAATTTTGCGATTTTTCGTAAAAAGCAAAATTTGAGCGCGATCCTATTTCGTCAATTTTGACCATGCAGCTGTCTCTTATACACATCTGAC
>CAUUAH010000174.1:0-3801 GCA_963542985.1 uncultured Campylobacter sp.
GGTTATTTGTGAATAATAGATTTGGTATTTCGATTGTTTTGGCTAGCATTTTGTGCACCTGTGCCAACTCGCAGGTTATGGATATAGGAACGAATTATTATAGGGATTATCTTGATTTTGCGCAAAATAAGGGCGTTTTTGCTCCGCAAGATACGCCGCTAGAATTTGCGCAAAGAAACGGCGACAAATTCACGTTTGATAAAATCCCAAATAGCGGCGCTAGAAATAATAAAGGAAATTTTACCTCTCTTGGACGAAATTTCGTCGTAACGGCAAATCATACGTTAGGAGCTGCTGCGGCTAGTAATTTTAATGAAAACAGAGGGTGGTTTGGCAACACGAAATACGAGTATCTAACATCGCACACGGCAACTTCGACCGAGAAGTTGTACAATTCCGACACTACCTATATGCGAACTACAAAATATATCGTAGAGGGGCAAATCGATCCGCTGGACGTGCCAAATTTAGATATTTCAGGCGCTGATAGTACTAAAGACGAAGCTAATGCGGCAAAGATATCAAACTATATAAAAGATATAAAAAATAGTGGCGGAGCCAGAGGCGATAACGTTCTTGCCTATCAGGCAGGCACAGGGGCGCTTGGGTTAGAAAAACTCAAAACTGATTCGGACGGGTATGATACCGTCGTAAGCGCAAGAGAATTTGAAGACCAAGGTGTCGTTAATCAGGCATTGGGCGGAAGCGTAAATGAAATAAGTGCAAATTATTCGGCAAATTATAAAACGCGACTCTCAAGCATAAATAGGCCGGGCGTTTATATGTTTATGACCTCTGATAAGGGTTTTAGAAACAGACTTTTGCCGGGCGATAGCGGTTCGGGATTTTTCGTTTACGATACGGTGGCGCAAAAATGGGTTTTAGTGGGAGTTCTATCTGTAGTGGCTGATAATAACAATCAAGCCTCAATCGTAACGATGACCGATTTTAACGACTATAAAAAAGACTATGAAAACGCCGTGGCCGGATCAAATGTTACGGATGCGCAACTCGTACAAAACAAAGACAATATATTAACTGCTACAAGCGACGTAACGTTAAATTCGGATTTGGATCTAGGGCATGGCGGAATAGTTGTTAAAAGCGGAGATGTTGCGATCGGCGGTAGCGGCAAGATTAAAAAAGTTGCAGGTTTTGACGTTGCTAGCGGAGCAAGTCTAAATTTAAACGTCGCTTCGGATACGAGTATTCATAAAATCGGCAAAGGAAGCCTAATCGTAAATTCTAGCGGCAATAAAGGCCTAAGGCTTGGCGACGGCGTCGTAGAGCTAAAAACGGCAAATGCTTTTGAAAATATTTACGTAACGAGCGGTAGAGGTTTGTTAAAGCTTGGCGTAGACGATAGCTTAAAAGATAAAATTTTCTTTGGAAATGGTGGCGGAAAGCTTGATTTAAACGGATTTAATCAAACCTTTAGCAATGTTTCGGCCAACTCAAACGACGCCAAAATAACCAACCTAGGTACTCAAAGATCAACGCTTTACATAAACGGCGAAAACGGTACAGATACGATATTTCATGCGAGCGTAGATAAAAATATAGATATAAAACACGATGGACATGGGCGAGAGCTTGTATTTGACGGCGGTTTTGATATAGACGGAAGCCTAACTCTAAACAACGCCAAAGTGACACTACAAGGGCACCCGACCGCTCACGCTACGGCAGATGCTAGCGTCTTAACGCAGGCAGTAAAGGATAAAATAGCCGCCGCAGGCCTAACTTTGCCTGAGTATATGGATCTAACTCGTCCGTCGACGCTGTCTCAGCCTGATTGGGACAAAAGAGAATTTAACGCAAAAGAGGGCATAAAGCTAAACTCGTCAGAGCTTACGATAGGCAAGGAAGCTGACGTAAACGGCGAAATAAAAGCCGCAAACTCGGTTATAAATTTAAGCGGCGAACTGGCTCACTATATAGATAAATTTGACGGATCAAACACCTACGATGACGGATTAAAATACCGCCAAAACGTAGAAAAAGGAAATTTGCTAGTTAAAGACGTAAGCTTTAAAAATAAAATCGTCATGGATAGCGACAGTATGCTAAAAGTCGGCGGCACAACCACAAAGCTAAGAGAGCTTGTCGTAAACGGCAAAAATACGGCTCCTACTCGCAACACAGTGGCTGGAAGCGGTAAACTGGAAATAGAAGACTTAGGAGTTAGCGGAGCAAATAAACTAACCTTTGAGCCCGATACGACCGTAACTAAAAATTTAAATATTAAAAATTTCGGTAACGAAAACGAGCCGATTTTAGACTTTAAAAAGGTTTTAACGCTTGGCGCGGGAATGAAATTTAACATCGACTTTACGGCTGCTTTAAAGGGTCAGATGACGGCTGATAAAACCTACACGCTAGTAAGCGCTGCAAATATCGTAAATAGGGGCGCGATATTTAATATGAAGCAAAAGATCAATAATCTTTTTACGACCTACACTATAAAAGATGGCAAAATTTTGATGAGCTTGAGTGACCAGCAGGCCCCAAATCCGCAGGTAACGCCAGGGGTGGAGCAGGGCTTAAACATAGCAGAGTTTAGCGAAAGACAAAACAAAATCCTAAATATGCTAAAAAATACGCCTGAATATGAAAATGCCGTTCAAAGCGGCGATATGGAAACGATAAAGCGTATGGCGCTAAAGGCGGAATCCGATATGAAGGAAATTTCGGCTTCATCTTTAAAAATCAGCATTAAGGCCTTGCAGAACAACAACGAGCTAATCAACTCAAGGTTGTCACGAATTATGCAATTAAGAGCAAAGGCTGATATTTCTAAATTTGGCCTGGCTGGGCTTGAGAGCGACTTTAAGCCGACTGCCGCGATGGCTTATGAGGCGGCTGAGGCTGATATGCTGAGAAATAACTTTTGGGCGAACGTAAACGGAGCGTACTTTAAAGATAAAGATAGCGGCGGAGATCTGAAATTTTACGGCACGAATATTGGCTACGATAGAAGCTACGACGAATTTATCTTGGGCGCGAGCGTAGGAGTAAGCAAGGCCAAATTTAACTCGGACGCCATAAGCGACGATGCTAAAATTTACAGTTTTGGAGCGTATGGAGTTTTTGAGCGAGACGCTCACGAGATACAGAGTAATCTAAATATAGCCTTCGTAAACTCTAAGTGCAGCTTAAACGATTCGCAAAAAGCTAGCGTAAAAAGCACGGGCGTCCTTTCTAGCAACTACTATAAATATAAAATTCCGCTCGGCTCAAACAGCGAATACGCTCAGGCTATCAAACCCGTATTTGCGCTAGAATTTGGCGCAAACGGCGTAAAGGGCTTTAAAAACGACAGATACGATCAAAAAGATATAAATGACTTTAACATAGCTTTAGGAGTCGGCGTCGAGTATGTCTTAAATAGCAACAATAATGCATTTGTAGCGCAATTTTTGGTAAAACAAAACGTCTATAACTCTGACGACAAATCTTATGTTTCGCTTAATAACTCAAATGAATACGTCGACTACAAGCTCGACAACAGCAAGCTGGTCTATAAACTAAATTTGGCGGCTAGCACGGAGTTTAGTAAAATATTTGCGGTTTCTTATCAGCTTAGCGGAATGCTAGATAATGATAGAAGCTACGGCGTAAGCGGCGGCGTGAAGCTGGAGTATAAATTTTAAAACGTAGTCGTAAGAACGGGGCGGAAGATTTCCGCCTCTGTGATTTTTAGTATTTTAGGTTTATCTTTTCAAATTTTTGCGAGGTCATCTTAAATCCTTAAATCTGTCTCTTATACACATCTCCGAGCCCACGAGACTAGCGCTCATC
>CAUUAH010000175.1:0-3800 GCA_963542985.1 uncultured Campylobacter sp.
CGCGATGAGCGCTAGTCTCGTGGGCTCGGAGATGTGTATAAGAGACAGACGCCGATACGTGCGAAACGCCTAAATTTCGGATATTTTGCGCCTCCTGCTCGAGGCGTTTTTTGGTGTCCAGCTTCGTGCCGTAGATGAGGTCGACGTTTATGTTTTTTAGTCCCGCCGTTTTGGCGTTTGCTACAGCCTCGTAGATCTGCTTTGCGTCGTGGATACGCCCGAGAAATTTAAGCTTATCTTCAAAAAAGCTTTGAGCTCCGAAGCTCACGCGATTTACGCCGCACGATTTCATCTGCAATAGCCACGCTAGGCTTGCCGAGTTTGGATTTGCCTCTGTCGTGATCTCGGCGTTTGTCGCGAGATAGGGCGCGACGGCCTCAAGCAGCCGCTTGTAGTATCCCCCGTCCACTGCGCTAGGCGTCCCTCCGCCGATAAAAACCGTCTCGATCTCGCCGTTTTTTACGTCAAATTTTAAAATTTGCTCCCTAAAATCAGCAATCATCGCGTCAAAATACGCGCCGGTTAAATTTCGTTTGCCAACGACCGAGCCAAAGGCGCAGTATGGGCATTTGCTCTCGCAAAAAGGGATATGGACGTAAAGAAGCATTTTGACCTTTTTTTTTGCCGTATTTTAGCAGATTTTACGGCTTTAGCGCGACGTTTGATATTTTGGTTTTTGCGCCGTTTTCGTGCCGGTTTGCGGTAAATTTAGGCCGGGTTTAGGCGCAAAACCGACTCCGGTAAGCTATTTGACGCTTTTAAATTTTAAAATTTACCGCCGTTTTTGCCGCCCGTTAAATTTTAAAATTACGCCGATACGTTTAAATTTGATTTTAACTTAACTCCCGCAAAGCTCCGCAAGCGTTAAATTTACGTATAAAATTTCTTTTGTTTTAAAATTTGCGTCGGCAAAACGCCGAATTTTTCTCTAAAAATCTTTGCAAAATGCGGAGCGCTGGCGTATCCGACGATTTTTGCGGCTTCGCTCACGCCGATATCCCCGCGCTCTAAAAGTTTTTTCGCAGCGTTTAGCCGCTCGGTCGCTAGCAGCCCGTAGATCGTATCGCCAAAGTAGCTTTTAAAGCCCGTTTTTAGCTTAAATTCATTCGTCGCGCACGCTCTGGCTAGCTCTTTTATGCTGGGCGGATTTTGGACGTCGCTTAGTAGAATTTGCCTAGCTTTGTTTAAAATTTTTACGTATTCGTCGCTAAAATCGCGCTTTTTTTCATCGGCTTCGGGCGTTTTAGGCGCGCCTAAGCTTTTGTAGATTAGCTCTAAAATTTTAGCTTCCATGAAGATTTCTCGCATCTTGCCCTCAAACTCACTCGCGGCTAAAAGCTCCCGCAAAATCAGGCTTTGGGCTAAATTTATCTTGGCCGTTTGGATGCAGATTTCGTTTTCTTCGCCTAGGTTTTTAAATGCCGCTAGCTCGTCGGCTAGTTCGTTTTTTAGTACGATACATCGTCCTGCATAGTTATTGCTCTGATACTCGCAGATACCCTCAAATCCACTATCCACGCGCCCCATCCAAAACTCTCCGGCCTTTAGACAAAAAGTTTTTTTATTCGCTTTAAGCCCGGTATCGAGCCTTGCGTCGTTAAAGAGCAAAAAGCAGTAGCCAGCGCCTCTTTCAAGCCGTCTTTTTATGTTTTTGTTGCAGATTATTTCGCTTCTGCAGTAGCTTGCGCCGCTTGCCCCTTTAAAAAACTCGACCTTGCATTTTCTATCTTGCTCTTGCCATGCGCTTTGTCCGTAGCGCACCGAATTTTGCGCGATTTCTTGCTCGTTTGCGCGTAAAATATCTTTAAATTCGACCTTCATTTGCTTTTTTATCCTTCTAGCGTTGATAAAAATCCCTCTACCGTTTACCTAAGTATTGATAATAATTATCTGATTATAGTAAAATAGAGTTTAAATTTAAATAAGGAGTTTAAAGATGAAAAGTATGCCTAAAATTTCTATGCTAGCTTGCTTGGCGCTATCTTGCGCGCAGGCGGCCGACGAAGTGAAGCTAAACGAAGTTACCGTAACTAGCGCGACGGGTTTTGAGCAAAATATCAAAGACGCGCCCGCCTCCGTTTCGGTAATCTCGCAAAAAGAGATCGCTAAGCGTAATCATCAAGATGTAGAAAGTATTGTAAAGGATACTCCAGGCGTATTTGGTGCAATGCTTGGAGCTGCTACTAGAAGAGGAATTATAATAAGGGGCCTTGGTCAAAAATACACTAAAATTTTAATAGACGGTCGTCCTGCGACCAGCGATAGCGCGTATAGAGGGCTTCGCGCGGTCGGTAGCTCTCAAAATTTCCTCCCGCCGGCAAACACGATCGAGCGTATCGAAATCGTGCGAGGGCCGATGAGCTCGCTATACGGCTCGGATGCGATGGGAGGCGTCATAAACATCATCACCAAGGGCTTTTCAAACGAATTTAGCGGCAACGTAAACGGCTATTACACTTTTGCTGGCAGAAAAGAGATAAATAACGACTATCAAGCAGGATTTTATATTAGTGGCGCTTTGGTGCCTGATGTGCTTGGTACTGCGATTTATGGAAGGTATTTTCATAAATATGAAGGTGAAAAATCACTCATAGACACTAATCGTAAAAATGAAGATACTAATTTGGGCGTTAAATTTATATATAACGCCACAGAAAAAGATGAAATAACCTTTGATTTGCGCCGAGTAAATAATAAATTTGAACGCACTGAAGGTAAGACGCTGCAAAGTTCGGCCAGAAGTAATCGTAACGTGCCTTTTGAAGAGATGAAGGGTTACACGGCTGCGATATCGCACGCTGGCAAATACGATAAGTTTTTGATTGAGAGCTTTTTAATGCACGATAATATGAAAGAAAATGGACAGCAAAATTTAAGGTTAAAAACGACAACTTTAAACACAAAAGGAACTTACTTTTTTGATGGTAATACCTTAAGTCTAGGTGCTGAATATAGACGTGAAAGACTAAATGAAAAGGCCACGACTGCTGATGCTGCCGATGTCAAAAGATATGATTTTTCGATTTACGGCGAAGATGACTTTGATATAACCGACGCACTTACGCTAACTGCGGGACTAAGATATAATTATGACAAAGATTACGGCGGACACGTCGCACCTCGTGCTTATGCCGTCTATCATCTAAGTGAAAATTTATCGCTAAAAGGTGGGGTATCGGCTGGCTACTCAACGCCTGATATAAAAATGCGCACCGATGGCTTGGCGCTACCATTTGCTGGAGGATTTGGAGCACAACTAGGTAGAAGCGATCTAAAGCCTGAAAGTAGCTTAAATTACGAAGCCGGCATCTCTTATAATAACGGTAAAAATTTAGAATTATCTGCCATGGCTTTTTATACTAGAATAAAAGATGGCTTGAACACAGAAAAGGTCTGCAATGGGGTTTGCGTATATAAAGGCAAGACCTATGGAAGTGGTATCTGGAAAACAATAAATATCGGTAAAGCTGAGGTAAAGGGCGTCGAGCTAGCTTCGGATTGGAGAATTTTGTCAAATTTAGGCCTACATTCAAGCTATGTCTATGCAAGATCTGAGCAAAAAACAGGGGTTTATGAGGGTAAGGCGTTAAATAATTCGCCAGTGCATACTATAAAACTAGGGCTTGATTATGATTTGAATGCTGATATAAATCTATGGACGCAGATAAATTACTTAGGCAGGACAAGGATGGTTTATGGTTCGACAACTGACGAGGAGATAAGGGATTATACGCTATTTGACGCAGGCACTAGCTATAAGGTAACTAAAAATGCAAACATAAATTTTAGCTGTCTCTTAT